>NZ_JBFPJI010000073.1:0-14179 GCF_040838205.1 Bacillus sp. S4 | reverse complement strand
GTTTTATATAATGATTTAAAAATTTTTCTAAAACCTTTATTTTCTCTTTATTCCACGCATCAATTTTTATACCATCTGTCCATATCCCATATATGTATAAAGAAAAACCAAGCCAGTCAAATACTAGCTTGGTTTTTACGCTTTTGAAAAACGTTCAAAAACGGTCATTAATTCTTCAATTGCTTCGTCACCATTCCCGTTTTTAATAGCTCCTGAAACACAATGATTTGTATGATTCTTTAAGACGCCCATTCCTACTTTTTTCATCGCTGCATTGATCGCTGAAATTTGCACTAGAATATCAACACAATAACGATCATTTTCAATCATATTTTGAATTCCACGAACTTGTCCTTCAATTCTCTTCAATCTATTTATAATTTGCTCTTTTTCTTTTTCTGATCTATGCATAGCCGTTGTTTCCTGCTCTTTATGATCCATATTATCACCTTCTTAAAGTTTCTCTTCATCCAATAAAAACAAATACTTTTTACGAGTATACCAATTATAGCATTAAATATCTATGTAATGATACCCTATATGAGTATCTTATCTTTATATGATTATTCTTAACAAATACTTAGCTTCTCAATCCCAATTATCATTATACCCTTTCCCTTTTTCAAAAAAACAATGAAATCTCCCACTAAAACTCAATAAAAAAAGCCTCAATCATCACAAATTTGAATTGAGACTTTTTTTCTTTCTATTATATATACATCTATTGTTGATCACATAATTTTGTGTCATTAACTACAGAAGTTCCTTCAACGGTAACTGTATGAAAACAATCATTTACACGAACTGTAACAACATTATCTTGTCGATCAATAATATGATATTCATTAAATTCTTTATTTAGAGCACTACGAATTTGTTCTCCTTCATAAATTGGAATACCGTGTGATAAAACCCAAATAAGCCCAGCGATAGCAAGAATAGTTTTCATACGACCTACCTCCTTGAGAATAAAGTGAACTTTTAATCAGTGGTGTTTTCAGCCCTACTGATTATTAGTTGAATCAATTGGGCTATTATGCGGGATAAGTTCATTTCGTTTATAGTATGTTTATGCTAATTGTGACGGAATTGTGACAACTTTTTGTCTCTTTAGACGAAAAGTTGAAACAAAACTTTCAAAAAGGACAATTCTACTTACGTGAACAAAAAGGCTATGGAGAATTTCCTCCATAGCCTTTTTGTTGAATTTTATTAAACGACCATTTCACTATGCTTAATCTTAAGCGTTTCGATTTGAATTGTAGCATGTTCAATATGGAACTCCTGTTTTAACATAGTAATAATATTTTGAAGCACTTCTTGATCGTCCTGTTTTTTATCGATCATTACATGGACACTTAATGCATCTAATCCTGATGTAATTGTCCAAATGTGGAGATCGTGTATATCACGTACACCCTCTACTTCTTTAATAGCTTGCTTAACTTGTTCTATCTCAATTGAAACAGGTGTACCCTCCATAAGTATATGAATGGAATGTTTTGTTACTCCCCATGCACTCTTTAAAATTAATAGCGCTACAACCACTGAAATAATTGGATCTGCAATATACCATGAAAATAACGACATAAGTGCACCAGCTACTAACGCACCAACTGAACCTAAAGCATCTCCAAGAACATGTAAATACGCGCTACGTAAATTGACGTTATTTTTCACATCACCTTGTCTCATAAGAGCCCATGCACTAATTAAATTTGCTAGTAAACCAATTGATGCGATTAACATCATCGGACCACTTGCTACAGTTGGTGGTTCAAAAAACCTTCCAATCGCTTCCCACACGATAAGTCCAGCTACAACAAATAATGTAATACCATTAATTAATGCCGCCAATATTTCAAAACGATAATATCCATACGTTTTTGTAGAAGTAACAGTTCTAGCTGCTAATCCAATGGCAATTAAACTTAATAATAACGAACTCGTATCACTTAACATATGTCCTGAATCAGATAATAAGGCTAAACTATTTGTAACTAGTCCTCCAAAAAATTCAAGAAACATAATAATTGCCGTAATTACTAATGCCGTAATTAAACCTTTCTTATTCCCTTCTCTACTCTCTTCAAAATGATGATGCCCGTGGGAATGCCCGTGAGTATGCCCATGATGTTGGTGACCGTGATGATGTCCCATATAAATTCCTCCTTTTAATCTTGTTTTATCTTTAATAATTCTTATATTGAATTTTCACTTTATTTATAAACGGCTCTTTTCTTACTTGAATTGAACTTGTTGGACAGCCGTCACTAGCTGCCAACATTGCTTTCAAGAAAATTTTTGGGATTCCCATTATTCCTTCATTGTTATCTAATACACCAAATGATTTTCCTTTTCCATCTAATTGATATATATCAGGAGCTACGGAAGCACATAATCCACATGACCCACAATTTTTTTTATTTACGACAGTATAATGTAACAATATAAATCACCTCCGTTATCCACATACAATACATAGGTAGGGTATATTAAACCGTTTGTTTTATACCCATTTTCATTCTTAAATAATAATGACATATCGGTTTTAAATCGTTATCAAATTCATAAACTAATGGTGTTCCTGTTGGAATGTTTACATATTCTATATCTTCATCTGAAATTTGATCTAAATATTTTACTAAAGCTCTTATTGTATTTCCATGCGCTGCAATAATCACTTTTTTTCCATCTTTTAAATTAGGGGCTATTTCTTCATCCCAATATGAAACAACTCGTTTTTCTGTATCTTCTAGATTTTCTGTAAGGGGAAACTTATTATCTTTTAAATCTCTATACTTCGGATGTGCCGCTTCATATCTCTCATCATCTTTTGTAAGAGCTGGTGGGCGTACATTTGTTGAACGTCTCCATAAAGTTACTCTCTCATCACCATATTTTCTCGCTGTTTCTTCTTTATTCAATCCTTGAAGTGCACCGTAATGTCTCTCATTTAATTTCCATGTTTTATGAATAGGTATCCACATCAAATCCATTTCCTCAAGAGTAATCTACAAAGTACGCATCGCCCTTTTTAAAACAGATGTATATGCTATATTGAATGAGAATCCATTGGCTTTCAAAACCTCTCCAGCTTCTCTTGCTTCTCGAAGACCAGCATTTGATAAGTCTATATCTGTCCAGCCTGTAAACCGATTTTCAACATTCCATTCACTTTGTCCGTGTCTTATTAAAAGGAGCTTAATCATACTTATTATCTCCTCTCCTTTTAAAATTGCATTTTCATAAAGAAATTTCTTTATGAAAATGCCTTACTACATATCGAATTCTTTATTTTTCATTTCACTACTATGACTAAACGCTAATTCAATTAATCCATTTACATGAGAATCATCTAATGAATAAAAAACAAGTTTTCCTTCTTTACGCTTTTTTGCTAATCCTATTGTTTGTAACAGTCTTAAATGATGCGAAGCCGTTGCAATACTACTATGAATAATACTGGCGACATCACGTACACAAAGTTCCTTTTCCGTATACAGTGCATACGCAATTTTTAATCGTGTTTCATCCGCGAGTGCCTTGAACATTTTCGCTACACTACTTATATTTTCTTTCTCCAACATGTCACTTGCATGCTTTACTTTTTGCTCATCGTGATAACAAAGTTCACAATGTTCTTCTTTCATAAGTAACACCTCTTATTCAAATATATATTTGATTAATACCTTAAATATGTTTATATAGCAAAGAGAATCCCACATAAAACATAGGATTCTTTTTATATTATTATTGATTTCTCCAAAATAAATTCCCTCTACAAATGACTAATATACCTTAATCCCTTACTTAAAGAAGTCGGCACAACAGATGCATGATTCTCTCCTTCAGCTTCATAAAACTTAAATCTTAACTTCTCATGTTTTAATTGGAGTAGACGCTCTGATAATTCATTTGCATCTACAACCATATGCTCTCGTTCTAAGGAACCAACTGTAAGGAATACTCCCGTTTCAACCTTAGCATTGTTTAATTGATTTATAAGGTTCTCTTCTTTTTCAAGTACAGATTGGTTATTCCACCAAATAGACGGACTACTAATAAAATAATTTTGAAAGGCATTTACATTTGTAAATAGTATATGTAATGCAAATAATCCGCCTAGAGAATGTCCAAATAACGTTTGCTTCTCTTTATCAATTTCAAAATTATTTTCAATTTGTGGTTTCAATTCTTCTTCAATAAACGTAAAGAAGTTATGTGCCCCTCCTGTTTTAGGCCACGGTTTACCATCCGGTTTTAAAGGAGCATCTTTTGAAATTACGGCAGGTGTAAAATCATAGCATCTTTCCTCTCCTGAAAATGCCCCTTCAATCGGATATCCAATACCAACTATAATAGCTGGTGAAACACCTGTTTTTTCTGCTCTAACTGATTGTATTTTAACCGCTTCATGGAATGTTTGAAAAAAGGCATTGCCATCTAATACGTATATGACAGGATATCCTGACTCTGGTGCTGGCTGCCTCGGCTTTGAAATATGAATTTGATATTCCTTACCTTCTAATTTTGAATATATTTTCCACTGTTCTGTATTAGATGTAATAATCTGCTGTTTTTCAATAGTAGTATTCATCTTATATCCCCCCTTTAACTCGTTACATATATTTCTACTTTTTCTTCTTGAGATACAACGCTATCGTATCCGAAACAAACAGGAGACCCATTATACGGATCAATCATGACACGCGCATCAATATGAAATACTTCTTTTAATACTCCATTTGTAATGATTTCTTCTGGGCTACCAGTTATAACAATTTCCCCTTCCTTCATTGCAATAATCTCATCTGAAAATCTAGCTGCATGGTTAATATCATGTAATACCATTACGACCGTACAATTATGTTCTTTATTTAATTTCTCCACGATTTGCAGTACATCTAATTGATGAGACATATCAAGGTATGTAGTTGGTTCATCTAGTAATAAGACTTCTGTCTGTTGTGCTAACGCCATTGCTAGCCAAACCTTTTGTCTTTGTCCACCTGATAAATTTGCAATTTGTCTCGTACGAAATGCTGACGTTTTAGTTACGTCTAATGCCCAATCAATCATTTCTTTATCTTTTGCCGTTAACTTATTCACGTTATTGCGATGTGGATAACGCCCATAAGAAATTAATTCTTCTACTTTAAGTTCTCCTGGAGCGATTGGATTTTGCGGAAGTAACGCTAATTGCTTTGCAATTTCTTTCGTTGGAATTGTATTTAAATCTTGTCCTTGTAAATACACTTTTCCGCTTTTTTGCTTTAAAATTCTTCCCATTGTTTTTAATAATGTCGATTTCCCACAACCATTTGGCCCTATAATTGTCGTTACTTTTCCTTCTTGTATTTCCACATTTAAATCGCGAAACACGGTAAGCTTTTCATAACTTGTTTCTAAACTTTTTGCGCTTAAAATACTCACTTTCATTCCCCCTCTTACGCTTTCGCCTTATAAAGTAAATATAAGAAATACGGTACGCCGACAATTGAAATAACAATTCCAACCGGTAACTCTACAGGTGTGAATACTGTTTTTGCAATAAAGTCTGAAGCAATTACAAGAAACATTCCAATTACTCCGCACGTAGGAATTACATGCTTATGCTGTATACCGACAAGTCTTTTCGCTATATGCGGTGCCATTAGGCCAATAAAACCAATACTTCCTGAAACAGCAACGCATGCACTCACAAGTCCTATACTACTTAATAGTAAAATTGATTTCTCTCGTTCTACTGCAACACCTAAACTCGTAATACTCGTTTCTTCCAATTGAAATAAATCTAATAAATAAGCTTTCTTTTGTATAAGCGGAATTAAAATGATAAGCCACGGTAACATAGCAACAATATACTTCCAGTTTGCACTATATATACTTCCTGATACCCAAACTGCAGCCATTTCAAAATCAGTTGACTTCATTTTGAGTGATAAATACATAGAGAATGCTCCAAATCCTGATCCAATTGCAATCCCTGTTAATAAAAGTCGCTGCGAGTCTAGCTTACCGTTTTTCCAAGAAAACAGATAAATTATTATCGCTGCACCTAATCCACCTATTAAGCCAAACATCGGCATCATCATAATAGAAACCCAGTCTGTGCTCTTTAATTGCCCTTGAAAGAAAAACATAAAAATTACGATTGCTGTACCTGCTCCGGCATTCACTCCTAAAATCCCTGGATCCGCCAGGCCATTTCTCGTAATCCCCTGAATAACGGCCCCTGCAACACCTAGGCCTAATCCTACTAATCCAGCAATTACAATGCGCGGAAGGCGAAACTCAAAAATAACTAAATCATGGTCTGGTACTGGATCTATTCTAAAGAGTGTTTTAAATACATCTGTAATCGTAATATCAAACGTACCATTCGTTAAACTAATATAAATAGCACATAGTATTAAAAATATACTAATCCCCATTGTCATTCCAAAACGTTGACTTGAACTTTTAAGCATGTCTCTCTCCTCCTCTTGTACGGATTAAATAAAGGAAGAATGGAATTCCAATTAAGGAAGTAACGACTCCAATTGGTGTTTCAAATGGATAGTTTACAAATCTACTTAAAATGTCACATAATGCTAAGAAAATTCCACCAATAACGCCTGCACATGGCAAAATCCACTTATAATCTACCCCAATTAAAAAGCGAGTAATGTGTGGAATAATTAATCCTACAAAACCAACTTTCCCCACTAAAGCAACTGCTGTTCCTGTTAAAAAAATAACTGATAAAATTGCCATCACTTTAACTAGTTTTGTACGCTGTCCTAGATTAATAGAAACTTCTTCTCCTAAAGAAAGAATGGTAATAGATTTTGATATGAACAGTGCTAAAACTATCCCAATTATCCCAAAAGGTATCGTAATTTTAATTATATTAGGATCCACTTGATCTAACTTTGCATTAAACCAAAAACTAACATTTTGAGAAATTTGGAAATACGAAGCCATCGCGGCCGATACACTACTTAAAAATGTTCCAATAACTGTTCCTATAATTGCTAATCTAACAGGGGATAATCCATTTTGAAGGAGTGAACCAAAACCGAACACGATACCGGCTCCTAGTGCAGATCCAATCATTGAACATAAAACCATACCGATCGATGACATTCCTGGAAGGAAAATCATACTAAGTGTAATAACAAAGGCTGCACCATCCGTCACACCCATAATAGAAGGGGATGCAAGATAGTTTCTTGTCATCCCCTGCATAAGTGCTCCTGATATGGCTAGAAATGCTCCGACTAAAAGAGCTGCAACTACCCTTGGTAAACGTGAAGTAATAATAATATTATGATTTACATCGCTGGAATCAAAATGAAATAAAGCATTCCACACTGTTTCAGCATCAATGTTTTTCGCCCCATATAAAACAGAAAGTATAACTGTAAATAAAATCAATATGGGCGCTATACATAAAATGGTTACTGGTACCGCATTCGTTTTCTGCATATCATTCAACGCACCTTACTTATTGTATTATTTAGATAAATTTTTCACTGCTTCTTTTAAGAATGCTGTTTTACTCCAAGCTGTGCCACCTTGTGCCATTGGATCTACAACGTTTACAAATACTTTCTTTTCTTTCGCAGCATTCATACTTTGCCAAATTGGATTGCTTTCAATTTCTTCTAGCACTTTCGGGTTTTTATTTTCACTTGCCTCATATTGTAAGAAAATATAATCTGGGTTAAGTTCAGCAAGTTTTTCAAATGAAATTTTCTCTTGTGCTTTTACAGTTTTAAGTTGTTCTGGAGCAGTTAGTCCAAGATCTTTATAAATTACAGGGTTGAAGTATACTCCTTCTGGATATAGGAATAATTCATTTGCTCTTAGTCTAATTACAAGTACTTTTTTGTCTTTTAACTTATCTCCTAATTTTGCTTTTGCTTTTTCAGCGTCCGCATTGTAATCTTTAATAATTTTTTCTGCTTTATCTTTTTTACCAGTTAATTCTCCCATTAACTTTAAGTTATCTTCCCAATCTGTTGAAACGTGTGATACCGGGAACGTCGGAGCTACTTTCGTAAACTTTTCAGCTGTTTCTGCTGGGAATTTCGTACTAGATGTAATAACATCCGGTTTTAATTGAAGTAATGTTTCAAAATTAGGTTGCATTTTTTCACCCACAGATTTTGCACCCTCCAATTCTTTTTCAAGATACTTTGGTAATTTACCACCTACAGTAATTGCACCGACTGGTTTAATTCCAAGTACTGCTGCATCTTCCATCGACTCTAAACTAGCTGTCGCAATTTTATCTACTTTTGCTGGTACTGTATATTCTTTACCTAAATATGTAATTTTTCGTTTTTCATCTTTTTTTGTTTCCGTAGCTTTTGTCTGTTGCTTTTGTTCCCCTGAAGTTTTATCCGTACTATTACATGCTGCTAAACCTACACTTAAAACTGTAACCATCCCTAATGTAAATAATTTCTTGTTCATCTTTATATATCTCCTCTCGAAATCTTTAAATATATTATTTCAACAATGAAACTTAATTATATGAAACTTAATCCTCATCTATATTTCACATCGTTAATAAATCTACGTAAAATGGAGAGCCATTCTCGTTCACTTCCCCTAGTCTTAAATTCTTTACCACCCTCACTCCGCGATAACCATTACCAATGATAATGATTATCGTTATTAAGTATATATTTAATATTAACTTATTTCAAGAATGATTTGAAAAATTTTAAAAAACTGAACAAAAAAGAAGTATCTCCTTTTTTCAGGAAGATACTTCTTTTTTTAGAAATCTATATGTAATTCAACTGGACAATGGTCTGATCCCATCACTTCACTATTAATTTTCGCATCGGTAATTTTATGTTTTAGCCTTTCAGAAGTTACAAAATAATCTAAGCGCCATCCGATATTTTTCGCTCTTGCTCCCATACGGTATGACCACCATGAATATGCTCCTTCTTGATCAGGGTATAAAAAGCGATATGTATCAACAAAGCCTTCTTCTAAAATATTTGTAAACTTCTCTCTTTCTTCATCCGAAAAACCAGGATTTTTTCGATTACTTTTCGGATTTTTTAAATCTATTTCTTTATGGGCAACATTTAAATCTCCACAAAAAACAACTGGTTTCTTTTCATCTAATCGCTTAATATAGGCCCTGAAATCATCTTCCCATTCCATTCTGTAATCTAAACGCTCTAATCCTCGTTTTGAGTTTGGCGTATATAACGTTATTATGTAAAAATCTTCGAATTCTAAAGTAATAACTCTTCCTTCTTGATCATGCTCTTCAATGCCTAAACCATACGTAACAGAAAGCGGTTCTTTTTTCGTAAAAATTGCCGTTCCTGAATAGCCTTTTTTCACAGCATAATTCCAATATGTATAATATCCCTCTGGATTTAAATCAATTTGTCCACATTGTAATTTAATTTCTTGTAGACAAAATATATCTGCATTGGATTCCTCAAGATATTCTAAAAATCCACCTTTTGCGATAACTGCACGCAAACCATTTACATTCCATGAAATTAACTTCACTTATAGTCCTCCTCTTGATGTTCACTTTCAAAGTTCATGCTATCACAAAATAGAAAAACAATCATACTTTCACCTTTGTAATCTTGCTCTTACATTTGTGAATACGTACATACGCACATGATTCAGGTTATACTAATTTCAGAGGTGATGATCTTTGCATAATGAAGGGTTTTCGTTAACAAATGAGTATTGGCAAGCAATTATTCATAATGATTCTTCATATGATAACAAGTTCTTTTATGCTGTGAAATCAACCGGGATCTTTTGCCGACCATCGTGTAAATCGAGAATACCGAATAAAAACAACGTACGAATTTTTCTAAATGCAGAGCAAGCACTGCATGAACACTTTCGTCCGTGCAAACGTTGTAAACCAAATGGGATAATTTTACCTAATGAAGAGTGGATAGAACAAATTAAAGACTATATCGAAAAACATTATGACGAAGCACTAACTCTCGGCCTACTTGCAGAAATGTGCCACGGTAGCCCATTTCATTTACAACGCACGTTCAAAAGAATGACAGGTATAAGTCCAATAGAATATATACAGCAATTCAGAATTACAAAAGCGACAGAATACCTATCACATACAAATCAATCCATTATGGAAATTAGCACTGCTGTTGGGATAGAAAACCCGGAGTATTTCGCGACTTTATTTAAAAAGAAGACAGGATTTACCCCTACTGAATATCGAAAAAAGCACGGAACAAAAGAGGAATGAAATAATGAAACCATATGAAAATAAAACTATATATTGGACATTGCTTATTCATAAACATTGGCGTATGCATATTGCCGCCACTTCAAATGGATTATGCTTCATCGGATCACAAAATAAAACTATTGAGGAACTAAATACGTGGGCTAAAAAAAAACTTCCACAGCATACATTCATCCAAAATCCAGATTATTTGCAAACATATACAAAAGAACTTGTCGAGTATTTGGAAAACAAACTAGAAACCTTTACAATTCCTATCGATGTTTACGGAACTGCATTTCAATTATCTGTTTGGAGTACGGTACGTGAAATTCCTTATGGAAAGACATATTCTTATTCAGAGATTGCAGAAAGAATTCAAAATCCTAAAGCTGTACGTGCTGTTGGAGCTGCTATTGGAGCTAATCCTCTTCTAATTACAATTCCTTGTCACCGTGTTATAGGAAAAGATGGAAAGCTAACTGGTTTTAGAGGGGGATTAGAAATGAAGAATGAATTGCTCAAATTAGAAGCGCTTCGGGAGGAATAAATATGACAGAAGGTTGTAATGAAATATTATCTTTAGTCGTTCCAAAAGAATTTAGTTTTCAAGAAAACTTACGCTATCTATCACGTTCTAAAAATGAATGTATGTTTCATGTTGAAAACAATAAAATCTATAAAGTCATTCCTATTCAAGAAGTAAATCCTTTCGTTGAAATTTGTTTGAATGCCGATGATAATATTCAAATACGTTTTTTAGGAGAATCATATATCTCTGAAAAACGAGTCCGCGATGCTGTAGCTGACTATGTAAAAGAGTGGTTTGATTTAACTACTGATTTAGCTCCCTTTTATAAATTAGCAAAACATGATCGGCTCCTTCAAAAACCCCTTGAAAAGTATTATGGGCTTCGCACTTTAGGTATTCCAGATTTATTTGAAGCACTGTGCTGGGGGATTCTCGGTCAACAAATTAACCTCACATATGCCTATACTCTAAAAAGAAGATTAGTCGAAAACTTTGGCACTTATGTAGAATGGAACGATAGAAAACATTGGATATTCCCCTCACCTGAAGTAATAGCAAATCTAAGTGTAGAAGATCTCGCATTATTAAAAATGACTACAAGAAAATGTGAATACTTAATTGACATCGCACAGCTCATTACAGAAGGTAAATTATCAAAAGAATCTCTATTAGAAATACAAGATGTGAGGCTAGCTGAAAAACAATTAACTAGCATTCGCGGTATAGGGCCATGGACGGCTCACTATGTTTTGATGCGTTGTTTACGATTCCCTTCAGCCTTTCCAATTGATGATGTCGGCCTGCATAATGCTATCAAATTTATTACAGGTTCCGAAAAGAAACCGACTAAAAATGAAATAAAAGAATTTGCAGCAAATTGGACAAGTTGGGAGTCTTACGCGACTTTTTATTTGTGGCGGGTGCTATATTAAAATTTCCTAATAAAAAATAGATAGGAAAACCTATCTATTTTTTCACATGTAAAAACTTCACACATACTGGTTCTGGAACATTTATGCCCGTCTGTACAAGCGTTAACTTACCTGTAAATTCATTCCTAGTAAATAAAGTCAATGTATTAGATTTTTCATTCGCAGCAATTAAAAATCTTTCGGTCGGATCTAAAGAAAAGTCACGTGGCCAATCTCCTTCTGTCGATACTGTTTCAACAAAAGTTAGCTCCCCATTATGCTCGTTCACTCGAAAAACTACGATACTATTATGTCCTCTGTTTGCTGCGTAAACGAATTTGCCATCAGAAGAAATATAAATTGCACTTCCATAACTCTCTTCACTATACTCTTCAGGTAATGTCGAAATGTATTGTTTTTCTTTAAAACTGCCACTCTGTGCATCATATTGCAGTACAATAATTTCTGAACTTAGTTCCGTCATAACGTATGCAAGATGTTTATTGGGATGGAATACAAGATGTCTCGGACCGCTACCAGGTTTAACAGATAAACAAGCAGCTTCCATTAATCCTCCATCACTTTCTTTATATGTAACCACCTTGTCTATTCCTAAATCAACTGCTACTACATATTTTTCATCAGGAGTGAAATTCGCATAATGAGCATGTGCCTTTTCCTGTCTTTCCTTATTCAGTCCTGAACCTTTATGTTCTACAATTGTCGTAGCAGTATTTATACTTCCACTACCCTTTTTCACTATATAAGATTCAACTGTTCCTTTATGATAATTCGCTGCTACTACTGTACTATTCTCTCGATCCACACTTAAATGACACGGCGATGCCCCTTCTAAAAGTTGTGTATTAATCAAATCTAGATTACCCATTTTATTATGAATGGAAAAACTAGCAATTCCACCTAATCCATTATCTTTCGCAACAGAATAAAGGTACTCATTGTTATGACTAATCGTTACATATGTTGGATTTCCTATATGAGCTGCTAATTCAATCCCTTTAATCTTTCCAATTTTCGTATCAAGTATAAATTTATAAATCCCCTTACTATCCGCCTTTGTATATGTCCCTATATAACCATGATACTGATTTTCACTCATAACATTTCCCCCTTTTACACATGTCTTGTAAACAAGTTTCACCTTGTATTTTTTACTATAGAAAAGAACCAAGTAGTACTTCATGACTACTTGGTTCTCTTTTTAAGCTTGCTCTTCAAATCGTCTTGCGATTTCTACAATAACTTGAACAGCTTTTTCCATAGTATCTACCGAAACATATTCAAATTTACCATGGTAGTTTTCACCGCCAGTAAAAATGTTTGGTGTTGGTAATCCCATATATGATAATTGAGATCCATCTGTCCCGCCGCGAATTGGATGAATATTCGGTTCAATATTTAAACTTTTCATTGCCTCATAAGCAATATCAACAATTTCTCTCACCGGTTCAATTTTTTCAAGCATATTATAATATTGATCGTTCATCTCTAAAACAATTGCATCTTCGCCGTACTTTTCTTGCATGTTTTTCACAATATCTTGGATGTTATTTTTACGCGCTTCAAAATGATTACGATCAAAATCTCGAATAATATAATAAGCTTTACTTTGTTCAACATCACCATTTAAAGAAAGTAAATGATAAAACCCTTCATATCCCTCTGTATATTCTGGCGCTTCTTCTACTGGCAAGTATCTATCAAATTCCATAGCGAGTTTACTTGCGTTGCGCATTTTGTTTTTCGCTGTTCCAGGATGTGTATTTGTCCCTTTAAAAGTTAACTTAGCGCTTGCAGCGTTAAAACTTTCATATTCTAAACCACCTAATGGACCTCCGTCCATCGTATAAGCAAATGATGCACCAAACGCTTCTACATCAAAATGAGATGGTCCACGGCCAATCTCTTCATCTGGTGTGAATGCTACTCTTATTTTCCCATGCTTAATTTGCGGATTATGTATTAAATAATTCATTGCCACCATGATTTCTGTAAGACCAGCTTTATCATCTGCTCCAAGAAGTGTTGTACCATCAGTTGTAATAATTGTATGTCCTTTATATGATGGTAATTCCGGGAACTGTTCAGGTGTTAATACAACATTTAACTCCTTATTTAACGTAATCGCATTACCATCAAAATCTTCATGAATTTGTGGTTTTACGTTTTTCCCCGTAAAGTCTGTTGCTGTATCTAAATGTGCTAAAAAACCGATTACAGGAACATCTTTATCTGTATTTGCAGGAAGTGTTGCCATTACATAACCATTATCATCCATCGTCACTTCCGATAATCCAATCTCTTTTAACTCTTCTACTAATAACTTACCAAATTCAATCTGTCCTGGTGTTGTTGGCACTGTATGACTTTCTTCATTTGATTGTGTATCAATCTTCACATATCTCGTAAATCTTTCAATAAGTTCTTTTTTCAAATTCGTTCACTCCTTTTTATATTTCTTTCTCTATTATAATC
>NZ_JBFPJI010000072.1:0-14287 GCF_040838205.1 Bacillus sp. S4 | reverse complement strand
GAATATAGAGGGATATTATATTTTTTGACCTTTAGTGAGAATGATAATCAACGATACTTACATTACATAAAGTAATGACAATGAAATAAAGGTAGAAGAGATTATTTTTTTTCTTATAAATTGAGAATAATTATCATTTTCAAATTATAAAACGAAAGATAAACAAGGAGGAAGTAAGCAAAATGAGAAAGTTTTCAGTATTACCCGCATTTATTATAACGTTAGTATGTATGCTAGCTTTTCTCGTAATACCATCTGGACAAGCCTCAGCAAAATTAGCTGATGGTACTTACGATATTAACTACGTTATCAAAAAGGCGGAAGATGATTCAGCTTCAATGGCAAATGATTATTTTGAAAAACCAGCTAAGTTAATTGTAAAAAATGGTGAGATGAGAGTACAAGTTCCAATGAATCATAGTGCTTGGATTACAGAATTTAAAGCACCAGATAATGGTAATTTCGTTGATTCAAAAGTAATTAGCAAAGACGAAGCAGCAGATAAAAGAACGGTTGAATTTAAAGTTGATGATTTATCTAAACCGTTAGGAGTAAAAATTCATGTTGTTGTACCAAGTGCAAACTACGACCATCATTACACAGTTCGCTTTGCGTTTGATGCGAATGTAAAAGCTGTAGGCGGCGATAACAATGTAGCTGCTGCAACAAAAAATAATGATGAAACTAAAAAAGATACACAAGTAAAAGAAGAGAAAACGAAAGTAGATAACAAAGAAACAAATAAAGATACAAAAAAAGAAACAAATGAAAGTGGAAAAGCTGAAAAAATAGATAATCCAAAAACAGGCGACGAAGCACGTATCGGATTATTTGCAGCGTTAGTTTTAATCTCAGGTGTTTTCTTAGTTCGTAAAGTGAAGTTAAGTAAATAAATTTTAAAAAGGAGAGTCATTCTATTGAACAGGTATTTAAAAATTGTTGTTGCAATGTTTCTAACGATTTTTACATTCGTATCAACGCTACAACCACTTGCAGTTCAAGCAGCTACAACTTTAGCTGACGGTGAATATTCAATTGGTTTCAAAGTTTTGAAAGATACATCAGATGAAGAATCAATGATGAATCAATATTCTATAAGCCCGGGGACTTTGAAAGTGAAGGATGGGAAAAAGAAAGTATCCTTTACGTTAACGCATAGTTCATGGATTACGAAATTTGAAACAGAAAAAGGTAGTCAATTCGTTGATGTAAATGTAGTTAGTGAAGATACAGAGAGCGATACAAGAGTAGTAGAATTTGATGTAGAAGATGTAGAGAAAATATTAAATGCGAAAGTAAAAGTTGATATTGATGCTTTTAATTATCATCATTACTATGACATTCGTATTTCATTCGACCAAAATAGCATTACACCAATTCATGTAGAAAAACCAGATGAAAAAGAGGACCCAGCTAATAAGCCAGATCCAAATGAAAATCCGGATCCAAGTCAGAAGCCCGACCAAAAGCCTGACTCAGATCAACAACCAAATTCTAACACAATTAAAGATGGTGCGTACAGCATTCCCTTTAAAGTGTTAAAAGATAAAACAGATGAAGAATCTAAAATGAATACTTACATGGAAAATCCAGGAGTATTGAAAGTAGAAAATGGTAAGAAAAAAGCGATTGTAACGCTAAAAAGCAGCTCATTAATTAAAAATTTCCAAACGGAAAAAGATGGTGCATTTGTTGATGCAAAAGTAGTGAGTGAAGATAAAGAAAAAGGTACAAGAGTCGTAGAATTTGAAGTGGATGATTTATCTAAAAAAATAAATACAAAAGTATTTATTGAGGTGGCATCACAAGGTTACAAGCAAACTCATGACGTACAACTTGTATTTGATCAAGAGAAACTTGAACAAATTAAAAATGAAGAGAAACAACCGGATGAAGATAAAAAGCCGGATGCTGAAATAATTAAAGATGGTGCGTACAGCATTCCCTTTAAAGTGTTAAAAGATAAAACAGATGAAGAATCTAAAATGAATACTTACATGGAAAATCCAGGAGTATTGAAAGTAGAAAATGGTAAGAAAAAAGCGATTGTAACGCTAAAAAGCAGCTCATTAATTAAAAATTTCCAAACGGAAAAAGATGGTGCATTTGTTGATGCAAAAGTAGTGAGTGAAGATAAAGAAAAAGATACAAGAGTCGTAGAATTTGAAGTAGACGGTTTATCTAAAAAAATAAATACAAAAGTATTTATTGAGATGGCATCAAGAAACTACAAGCAAACGCATGACGTACAACTTTTATTTGATCAAGAGAAACTTGAACCAATTAAAAATGAAGAGAAACAGCCAGATGGAGATAAGCAACCAGACGGAGACAAGCAACCAGACGGAGACAAGCAACCAGATGGAGATAAACAACCAGACGGAGATAAACAACCGGATGCTGACACAATTAAAGATGGTGAATACAGTATCGGTTTTAAAGTGTTAAAAGATAAAACAGAAGAAATTTCAATGATGAACACATATACGAAGAGCCCAGGCGTATTGAAAGTGAAAGATGGCAAGAAGTATGTATCCTTCACATTAACGAATAGCTCATGGATTACAAAGTTTGAGTTTGAGAAAAATGGTGCGTTTGTTGATGCAAATGTATTAAATACAGATACGAAGGCTGATACAAGAGTAGTGGAAGTAGAAGTAGATGATTTATCGAAAAAATTAGATGCAAAAGTGAAAGTAGATATCGATTCAATGAATTATCATCATTTCTACGACATTCAATTTGCATTTGATAAAGATAGCATTCAGCCAGTAGATAACCAAGGTGGAAACGATAACCAGGGTGGAAACAATAACCAAGGTGGAAATGATAACCAGGGTGGAAACAATAACCAAGGTGGAAACAATAACCAAGGTGGAAATGACAACCAAGGCGGAAATAATAACCAAGGTGGAAATGACAACCAAGGCGGAAACAATAACCAAGGTGGAAACAATAACCAAGGCGGAAACAACAACCAAGGCGGAAATAATAACCAAGACAATAACACAACAATTGATCCAAATGCTCTTAAAGATGGTGAATACAGTATCGGTTTTAAAGTGCTAAAAGATAAAACAGACGAAATTTCAATGATGAACACATATACGAAGAGTCCAGGCGTATTAAAAGTGAAAGATGGTAAGAAATATGTATCCTTCACAGTAACGAATAGCTCATGGATTACAAAGTTTGAGTTTGAAAAGAATAGTTCGTTTGTCGATGCGAAAGTATTAGGTACAAATAAAGAGCAAGATACAAGAGTAGTGGAAGTAGAAGTAGACGACTTATCGAAAAAGTTAAATGCAAAAGTGAAAGTGGATATTGATGCGATGAACTACCATCATTTCTATGATATTCAATTTGCATTTGATAAAGGTAGTATTAAAGCTTTAGGTAATCAAGATGGAAACAACATTCCAGGCGGAAACGGTAACCAAGATGGAAACGATAACCAAGATGGAAACGATAATCAAGGCGGAAACGATAACCAAGGTGGAAGTAACAACCAAGATGGAAACAATAATCAAGGCGGAAATAATAACCAAAATGGACACATAACAGTCGATCCGAAAAATTTAAAAGACGGTCAATATGATGTTGCTTTTAAAGTGTTAAAAGATAAAACGGATGAGATTTCAATGATGAATCAATATGTTGTAAATCCAGCTAGATTAACAGTGAAAGATGGTAAGAAATATGTTGCGATGACACTGAAAAATAGTGCGTGGATTACGAAGTTCCAAACAGAAAATGCTGGTGCATTTGTTGATGCAAAAGTAGTGAGTGAAGATAAAAATGCAGATACGAGAGTAATAGAGTTTGAGGTTGATGATTTATTTGCGAAATTAAATGCGAAAGTAAAAGTAGATATTGATTCAATGAACTATCATCATTTCTACGACGTGCAAATTCAATTTGATACAAATAATATTGGTGCAGTAGGAACTATTAAAGAGGATCCGAAAAACGATCCGAAGAATGATCCGAAAAATCCAGTGATTACACCGAAAGTAGACAATGCAAAAACAATCGGTAATCCTGATTTCAACCGAAATGCAGACGGTAAGAAGCAAAATGAAAATGCGAAGAATGATGTGAAAAAAGAGAAAAACTCAAAAACAGCAGATACAGCACAGATTGGAATGTATATGTTGCTATTACTAGGATCACTTGCTTTCTTAGTTCGTAAATATAGAGCAGGTAGACTGTAAAATTTGGAGTCTTGATGCATGGTTTCATGCATCAAGACTCGTTTCATATTGTACCGAAAGGAGTGGTGATTGAGAGTGAAGAAAATCACGAGTTTATTCATGGCTATCATTCTTTTATTTAGTATAGCTGGGTGCTCATCACCAAAAAAAGAAACGGCAAAAAAGGTAAAGAGCAGTAGTGAGGAACGTGTTATTGCAACGACAGTTGCTGTGACTGAAATTATGGATGCATTAGAAGTAGATTTAGCAGGTATTCCTACAAGTTCTAAAACTTTGCCAAAGCGCTATAAAGGTTTACCTGAAGTTGGGAATCCGATGAGTCCTGATATGGAAAAAGTAAAATCAATGAAACCATCAGAAGTATTATCTGTTACGACGCTTGAATATGAGTTGAAGCCAGTTTTTAATGAAGCGGGCATTAAGGCAAACTTTTTAAATTTAACGAGTTTAAAAAACATGCAAAACTCAATTACAGAGTTGGGCAAAAAATATGGGCGTGAGAAACAGGCTGAAGCAGTCGTAACAAAGTTCGATAAAAAAGTTGCAGACATTCAAAAACAAGTGAAAGGGAAGAAAGAACCGACAGTCCTTATTTTACTTGGAGTACCTGGAAGTTATTTAGTTGCGACAGAACACTCCTATATTGGGGATTTAGTAAAACAACTAGGTGGTAAAAATATAGTACAAGGTGAGAAAGTAGAATATTTAGCTTCTAATACAGAGTACTTAAAAAAAGCTGATCCAGATATTATTTTACGTGCAGCGCATGGTATGCCAGATGAAGTTGTGAAAATGTTCGATAAGGAATTTAAAACGAACGACATTTGGAAGCATTTTGCCGCAGTTAAAAATAATAGAGTGTACGATTTAGAAGAGCGCTTATTTGGAACGACGGGGAATTTAGCAGCTATTGAAGCCTTAGATGAATTAAAGAAAATGATGTATCCATGATGCATGTATAGATAAAGGAAGATTGAGATGAATAAAAAAATTTGGAGTTTCTTCATCGTCACAGTATTACTAGTTATTATGACTACTGTATCCGCTGTGAAAGGTAGTTTAGAAATAGGTGTCATTGATCTTTTTCAAGGTATATTTACAGGGACAAATGAAGATGTTGAAGTCATTAAAGATTTACGTTTCCCGCGCATCATTATTGCACTTTTCACTGGAGCGGCGCTTGCTGTTTCTGGTGTGCTTTTCCAAGCAGTTATGAAAAATCCACTTGCGGATGCTGGGGTTATCGGGATATCTTCAGGGGCCAGTTTTATGACGCTTGTTATCATTACGCTATTCCCTCAGTTCTTTTTCTGGACACCACTATTCGCGTTTTTAGGCGGTGCGTTTGCTTGTTATCTCGTTTATGCGTTTTCTTGGAAATCAGGTTTAAGTCCGCTGCGTATCATTTTGATCGGTATAGCGATAAATGCGATGTTTACTGGTTTAAATGAATCTTTCGTTACGATTTGCGGATATTTCATTAAAAGTATTAAGCAGACGACAACATCTAATATAACGATGAAGACATGGGGCGATGTGGAAGTACTTGTTACATATGGATCAATCGGCCTTATACTTGCACTGTTTGTAGGGGCGTGGTGTAATTTATTATCTCTACAAGATAAAACGGCTAAAAACCTTGGACTTCACGTGACGAGGGTACGCCTTATTATTTCTGTCATTGCTGTTCTTTTAGCAGCTGTATCAACTGCAATTGCGGGTGTTATCGCTTTCGTTGGATTACTTATCCCGCATATTTCAAGGCAACTGGTTGGATCAGATCATAAAGTACTTATTCCATTTTCAGCCCTTGCAGGTGCGTTATTAATTTTAACGGCAGACACAATTGGTAGGCTAATCGTACCGCCTAATGAAATTCCAGCGGCGACGATTATGGCAGTCATCGGTGGTCCGTTCTTAATATTCTTGCTTAGAAAGAGTGATCGAGTTCATGGAAATTAAAAATGTAACCTTTTCTTATGATAATGTAACGGATCGTTTAAAGTCTGTTAGTAGTGAGATAGAGGTTGGAAAAATTACAACAATTATTGGTCCAAATGGTTGTGGGAAATCAACATTACTAGGTGTTATGTCGCGAAATCATGATCCCCGTAGCGGAGAAGTAATGCTAGATGGGAAAGCTATTAGCCAGTATAAGCCGAAAGAGTTTGCTAGAAAGCTAGCGGTCGTTCATCAGCAAAATGAGGCGCCAGCAGATGTTACAGTTGAAAAATTGACGAGTTTTGGGCGTATGCCATATAAAAATATTTTTTCTACACAAACGGATGAGGATAGCGAAGCAATAGAAAGAGCATTGACGTGTACGAGACTACAAGATAAGCGTGATAAGCCAATACATGCATTATCTGGTGGGGAAAGGCAACGTGTTTGGATTGCGATGACTTTAGCGCAAAATACGCCCATGCTGTTTTTAGACGAACCAACGACGTATTTAGATATTTACTATCAGCTTGAAATATTAGAGTTAGTGAAAGAGTTAAATGAAGTACATGGTTTAACGATTGTTATGGTATTACATGACATTAATCAAGCAATCCGTTATAGCGATCATATTATCGTTATGAAAGATGGAGAAATTGTGATGAAGGGTAAGCCAGGTGAAGTCGTAACGGAAGATATGATCAAGACGATATATGGTGTAGATGTTGTTGTAAAGCACGATGAAGATACAGGATTGTATATGGTGCCAATGGGTATTTGATAGGCGACTAAATCCCTTTGGTAATCCGTTTTGAGGTGATAATTTGAGCGGCAAGAAAGAAAAGAAAAAGAATTCCTTTTTTCAAAGAATACTTACAGTTGCTTTTTTAGGTATCTTTTTCTACTCCGTGTATGAATTAGGCGGGATGTTCATGGATTACTATGAAAATCGCAAAGTAATGGCTGAAGCACAAGATATTTATCAAAGGAGTCCGATGGAAGAAAAATCATCAGATGGAGCAGTCCGTGCACAGTTCCAAGCCTTACAAAAAATTAATCCAGAAATAGTTGGCTGGATTACGATGGATGATACGCAAATTAATTATCCGATTGTTCAAGCGAAAGACAACGATTACTATTTGTATCGTAATTATAAAGGCGAGGACATGAGAGCAGGAAGTATCTTCATGGATCATCGTAACGATGTAAAATCTCAAAATCGAAATACGATTCTATACGGACATCGTATGAAAGACGGCTCTATGTTTGGGAGTCTTAAAAAAATATTAGAAGAAGATTTCTTTATGTCTCATCGCAAATTGTACTACGATACTTTGTTTGAAGGATACGATGTAGAAGTATTTTCAGTATATACAACGACAACTGATTTCTATTATATTGAAACGGATTTTGGAAGCAACGAGGACTATGCATCTTTTCTAGAAAAAATTAAGGAAAGATCACTCTATAAAACAGATACAAAAGTGACAGCGGATGATCAAATTTTAACACTTTCAACGTGTGATTATGCACTAGATCCAGAGGCTGGTAGACTAGTCGTGCACGCGAAGTTGGTGAAAAGAAATTGAAAAAAGAAAAGGTATAGAAGTAGAGAAGATATATTCCTTCTCATACTTCTATACCGATTATTAAAACCGAAGTTATTGAGCCGCAGCAATTGGCATACGAACAATTTTAACATCATAGAATGAGATTTTATTATCGATAATAAAATCTGGTAATCCACCACGGTGTGAATGCGCATCTTTAAAGGCCGTACTCTTTGTCCAACCTTGGAAATCCTCTTTTGCATTCCAACGAGTGCTAATCGTTACTTCATCATAATCAACTGTATTTTCAGTTAGAAGAACTTCTAGTCCTAAGAAACCAGGCATCGTTTCAACTTTACCTACTTTATTAAAGCGCTCAATTAATTTATGTGCGTCACCCTTCGTAATTTTAGATGTATTTGTAACAATAATCATTTCTTTATTCCTCCTATAAATCTATCATTATTTTCATCGTTTCATATACATTAAATGATAGTGAAAATCATTATCATTGTCAATGGTAATGATAAAATATATAAGTTTTTTTTCGATTAAGCGAGAGGATGAGCTAGTTGTACGAGCAAAGCAATAATATGGTATAGTGAAACGAGGCTTTTTTCAGCCTCATTTTTTACATTGCTTCCTACTAATTAGAAAGCATTCAAATGGAAAGGAAGACATTACATGCGATCCGAAGTAACTATAAAAATAAAACCGAAGTTTATAAAAGAAATTAAAAGTGGATATCCACTTATTTTAAAAGATGCTATTCAAAATTTAAATGATGTACGTGAAGAAGGAACAATCATCAACGTAGTAGATGAGAAGAACCAATTTATCGGAAAAGGCTATTATGGAAAACAAAATAAAGGGTATGGCTGGATTTTAACGAGAAAAGAGAAAGAGCAAATAAATCAGGATTTCTTTGAAAGTAAAATAAAATCTGCTTTACATAAACGAAAAGATTTTTATAAATCAAATGATACAACAGCATTCCGTGTGGTAAACGGTGAGGGTGACGGTCTTGGTGGCTTAATTATCGATTATTATGACGGCTATTACGTAATAAGTTGGTATAGTGAAGGGGTTTATACTTTCCGTGATGAGATTATAGCAGCACTTCAAAAAGTAGCAAATTTCAAAGGGATTTATGAGAAAAAGCGTTTTGATACGAAAGGGAAATATATTGAAGGTGATGATTTCGTCGCAGGAGAGCGCGGTGAGTTCCCACTTATCGTAAAAGAAAACGGTGTGAACTTTGCTGTATATTTAAATGACGGGGCGATGGTTGGTGTATTTTTAGATCAACGTAACGTTCGAAAACAAATTCGTGATAAATATGCAAAAGGAAGAACAGTTTTAAATATGTTCTCTTATACTGGAGCTTTCTCTGTATTTGCAGCACTTGGCGGCGCAAGTAAAACAACAAGTGTTGACCTTGCAAATCGTAGCTTAAGTAAAACGATCGAGCAGTTTAGTGTAAATGAAATTGATTACGAAGCACAAGATATTATTGTAGAAGATGTATTTCTATATTTCAAATATGCTGCTAAGAAAAAGATGAAGTTTGATATGGTTGTACTTGACCCTCCAAGTTTTGCACGCTCAAAAAAATATACGTTCAGTGCGGCGAAAGATTATAAAAACTTATTAAAAGAAACAATTGCGATTACAGAAAATAACGGTATTATCGTTGCTTCTACAAATTGTAGCGCATTCGATATGAAAAAGTTTAATGGCTTTATCGATACGGCATTCAAAGAAATGAACGGTAAATATAAAATATTAGAAGAACATTCTTTACCAGAAGATTTCCGTACAATTGATCAATTTAAAGAAGGAGACTATTTAAAAGTAGTTTTCATCGAGAAAATTAAAGGGTAATAAAGAAAAAGGAGCTCAAGTTTAAATGAGCTCCTTTTCTTATTGAATGATATTTTGGACTCTGCCAACTTGCCCGTCCTGCAATCGTACTTTAATGCCGTGCGGATGAGAGGGTGAGTTAGTTAAAATATCTTTTACAATTCCTCTTGTTAGCTTGCCTGTACGTTGATCTTGTTTTAACACAATATCAACCGCAAGACCTGGCGCGACGTTAGATCGTTTTTGCCCGCTCATTTATACACCTGTACGTCTACGTTGGTTGTTTGTTTTCTTCGTTTGTTGGTTTTGTAATTTTTTCGTTTCTTGACTTTGACTTCCATTATTTGAGCCGTTTCCATTTCCTTGCTTTTTCTTTGCAAGTTGTTCGCGCATTAAATCAGCTAAGCTTACTTTTTTGTTTTCTGACATGATAAGTCTCCTTTATATAAAGTTAATTATGAACAATAGTAGTGAATTTCATCATATCATTGTTAAGGAAGGAAGGGAAGTTGGTTTGAAAATTCATATAATTGTACCAGCTAATTTGCAGTTGCGATACAATTGAATTGTTAATGTTTGTGAAAAGGGGATAGAAATATGTCATATCATATTTTATTAGTTGAAGATGATATCTCAATTCAAGAGATGGTTGAAACATATTTAGTAAAAGAAGGTTTTCAAGTTACAATCGCATCTGATGGAGAAGAAGGAGTTAACGCATTTTTAAAAGGTTCATTTGATTTGATTATTCTCGATATTATGATGCCAAAGTTAGATGGCTTAGAGGTTGTGCGAATCATTCGAGAAAAAAGTGCTGTTCCGATTTTAATGATGTCGGCAAAAGATACAGATGTTGATAAAGCGATTGGCTTAGGGCTTGGAGCGGATGATTACATTTGTAAACCATTTTCTATGATTGAATTGGCAGCACGTGTAAAAGCCGCTATTCGAAGGTCTACAAAGTATTCAGCTGTGGAATCAAAAGATGATGCCATTCAGATTGGTGACTTAATAATTGACCCAATTAATTTTACTGTGGAGAAAAAGGGAAGACAGCTTAAACTTACTTTAAAAGAATTTGAGATTTTAAAGCTATTCGTGAAGAATCAAAATCGTGTTTTTACGAAAGCGCAAATATATACGCTTGTTTGGAATGAAGAATATTATGGTGATGATAATGTTATTAATGTTCATATGAGGAGATTACGCGAGAAGATTGAAACGGACCCATCTAACCCGGAATATATAAAAACACTGTGGGGAATTGGCTATAAATTGGAAGTGATGTAGTATGGTTATATTTTTAACAGTGGTGATTATTATATTGCTTATCGTTATTTACGTGCAATATAAAATTAGGAAAAATAGTAGTAGGAATTTACGCTATACGTATGAGAAGTTAAATCGAATTGTAAAAGAACAAACTGGTGAGAAGCTATTAATTATGACGGATGATACAGAATTGCAAAAGTTATTAGTGGCTATTAATCATTTGTTAGATGCAAAACAGAAAACGAGTGCAGATCATGCGAAAGTGGAAATTTCGATGAGAAAAATGCTTTCAAATATTTCACATGATTTAAAAACACCACTAACAGTTATTCTTGGATATACAGAAATGTTAAATAAGGATAAAACGATAAGTAAAGAAGAACAGCAAATATTACTTGAAAAGGTGCATGTGAAAACACTAGAAGTTATGGAACTGATTCATAAGTTTTTTGATTTAGCAAAATTAGAATCTGGTGACAAGGCAATTGAGATAACAAAAGTAAATATGAATGAAGTTTGCCGTGAGAAGATTTTATCTTTCTATGATTTAGTGACGACGAAAGGTTTTCATATCCATATTGATATACCAGAAAGAAATATATATGTACTTGGAAATACAGAAGTATTAGGCAGAGTGTTAAATAATTTAATATCAAATGCGATTACATATGGAGACGATGGAAAGACACTCGGTATGACTTTAAGAGATGATGAAACGAGTGTGTATATAGACGTATGGGATACAGGAAAAGGAATTGATGAATCTCATATTGATAAAGTGTTTGAGCGTATGTACACACTTGAAGATTCCAGAAATAGATTGTACCAAGGGAGCGGTTTAGGATTAACGATTACGAAAAGGCTTGTGGAAGCGATGGACGGAGAAATACATCTTTCTAGTAAGCCGTATGAAAAAACAATTTTTACAGTTGTATTAACAAAGATGCAGTTTTAGCTTGTAGAGAAGTAGATTCTACAAGCTTTTTTTTCAGCGTAAGGAATTTGTAAGGAACGGGTAAGAAAAAAGAGATTTCCGTTGTCTATTATAGAAATATAGAGCAGTGCGAAAGGGGAAAGTGACATGACATATATATTAAAAACGAACCAGTTAACGAAAGTGTTTAAAGGGAATGAAGTTATTTCTAGCGTTAACATGCATGTGAAAAAAGGAGAGATTTACGGTTTTTTAGGACCGAATGGTGCTGGTAAAACAACGATTATGAAAATGATTACAAATTTAATAAAACCGACGAGCGGTGATATTGAAATTTTCGGTGAGAAGTTAACAGACACATCTTATGAAGTATTAAAAAGAATGGGGACAATTATTGAATATCCAATCTTTTATGATAAATTAACGGCGAAAGAAAACTTAGAATTACATTGTGAATATATGGGGTATTACGATAAAAATGCAATTGATCATGCGTTAAATTTAGTGAAACTACACGGCATAGAAAATAAAAAAGTAAAAGATTTTTCATTAGGGATGAAACAACGACTTGGTATTGCAAGGGCAATCATGACAAAACCAGAGCTTCTCATTTTAGATGAACCGATTAACGGTTTAGATCCAATTGGTATTAAAGAATTGCGAGATTTATTTAAAATGCTCTGCAAAGAATATGGCATTACTTTATTAGTTTCTAGTCATATTTTAGGCGAGATGGAACAAATGGCAGATACAATTGGTGTTATTCAAAATGGGAAACTAATAAAAGAAGTTTCAATGAAGAGTATTAATGGAAAACAAACAGAGTACATTGAAATCACTGTTCCTGACGTGAAACGAGCAGCTTATATTTTAGAAGATAAACTTGGTATAAAAAACTACAAAATAATGAGTGGAAACATGATTCGTGTGTATGATACGGCAGCATCTCAGCAAGCCATTTCAAAAGCACTTATTATGAACGATGTGGAAATTGAAAGTATTAATAAGAAACATAGTTCCTTAGAAGAATATTTCTTAAATGTAATGGATGGAGAGGGTATTCATGCTTAATGTAACTTCAGCGAGGGGGATATGATCATGAATGCCTTAATACTAAATCTTATAGCCGGATTTATCGTAATAATCATAAGTGGAATCTTATATTATAAAAAGCCAGAACGAAAGTGGATCTTAGTTTTACTAGTGATAGGAATAGTAAGCGTAGTTACTGCTGGAATTAGAATGTTAGTAGCGTAGAGATAGTTATATAAGGAATGGAGGCGTAGTCTATATGTTTAAATTAATGAAGCTTGAATGGAAAAAACATCAATTATCTAGTTATTTTAAAGGGGTAGCCATTTGTATTATAGCAATTTTTGTTGCGGTAAGTCTTATGGGGTTGGGAGCGAAAGGTGAAGTAGATGCGGCGCTCACTGATTTCACAAAATATATGACTTTAGCAAACATCTTTATTAGGATGACATTTCTTATTTTTAGTGCGGTCATTTTATCACGTTTAGTAATTGATGAGTATAAGAACAAAACAATGCAACTATTGTTTATGTATCCATTGCAAAGGAAAATGTTAATGAGGGCGAAATTAACAATTGTTTTTAGTTTTTGCTTTGTGAGCATGATTATCGCTACTTTCACTATTAGTTTGCTCATATTTTTTATGAATCCAATGATGGGAGTAATTGAAACGCCTGTTAAGATGGGTGAAATAATAGCTACCATTCCAGCTACTTTTATAAATGCATTTATGATATCCGGTATTAGTTTAATTCCTTTATTTTTTGGGATGAGAAAGAAATCGACACCGACAACGATTACTTCTGCAGTAATAATCGGGATGATAATGAACAGTAACATTGGAAACAATCAAGTAAGTTTTTATAATTTTATAGCTATCCCAATAGTGCTCTGTTTAGTAGGGATTTTTATTAGTTATCTGTCGTATCGAAAAATCGACAAGATTGATGTGGCGTGAAGCAAGCTTAAAACAACAACGAACTGGGGTATGAGCAGTGAAAAAAATAATAGTAATTGCAATTGCTAGTGTGATTTTTGGTTTTAAGACATTCGCTGGAAAAGACTTTAAGAAGGAGGTTGCTTTTGAGATAGATACGATAAAGGAAATTTATATCAATTAAATTTTAAAAGAGAGGAGGACTATCATGCTACGTCTTATGAAGCTAGAACTGAAGAAGTTTAAGCTCGGATGGTATGTGAAGAGAGCAATTATTGCAAATATCGTCATACTGGCACTATTAATCTTTGTTAGTTTCGTTTCTCAAATAGAAGGAGATCCAGAAATAAGAGATCCGCAGGCGATTTTGCTGATGGCTAGTGCGTTAGTAAGAGGAACATTTATTGTTTTTGGTGGTGTACTAATAGCGAAACTAATAATTGATGAATATAAAAATAAAACAATGTTACTCATGTTTTCTTATCCTATTAACCGAAAGAAAATGATGGTTAGTAAGTTAGCTATTACAGCACTATTAACATTC
>NZ_JBFPJI010000071.1:0-14310 GCF_040838205.1 Bacillus sp. S4 | reverse complement strand
CATTAAAATTATATTTCCGACGATAAAAAATAAAAAAACCCTTTATTCAAAGGGCTTTTTTACCTATTGTATGAAGGATTTCACTTTTTTCTTTTTCATTAATAACACCGAGTTTTTGCAAAACATTCGTGTAAACTACAAGCTTATTATATATTCGTTCCGACATTCCTGTCCCCTCTTTCCTTCAGCCAACTTTTTTTCTATTGGTAAATTATATGAAGGAAGCGAGAAAATGTGTCCACTTTTTTTGCACGAATACAAACCTTTATTACTCATTATTCATGAGCATCTCAAAATTCACGTTAAACATTACTAATAATTAAAGAGAGATGGAATTTCCCACTGATTACTAGCAAACTGTCCATTGAATATTATGCTTTTTGACTTCTTCTTCAAAACTATATGGCATTTTCTTATCACAAATAACATGTTGAATACGAGAAAATCCTGATATTCGGTAGTTCCCTTTTACGCCTACCTTTGTATGATCGCATAAAATATATGTTTTCTCCGATAATTTAATCATCGCTTCTGACAGTTTCGCTTTTTCTAATTCAAAGCTGGAAACCCCAAAGCTAGGTAACAATCCATCAATCGAAACGAATGCTTTATGAAAATGAAATTGATGAATTACTTGCTGCGAAATAGAACCCGACACACGTGAATGTTTTGGAGATACCTTTCCACCAATAAATAAAACTTCACCGTGAAACATCTTTTTATTAATAGAAGATATTAATTGTGTCGCTACTGGAAAAGAGCTCGTAACAATCGTTAAATTTTTACGATGAACAAGATATGGCACCATTTGAAGTGGTGTACTTCCATCATCAATCGCAATAACATCCCCATCTTCCACAAACGTTGCTGCTTTATACCCAATTCTTTTCTTCTCTTCTATATGCAGCATCTCTCGTTCTAACATCGGTGCCTCTATCCCAGCTCCCGGAAGTTGAACAGCTCCACCATACACTTTCTTCAATTTTTTTTCACGATCTAATTCTTCTAAATACCGACGAATCGTCTCTGTTGATACTGCGAACTCTCTCGCTAATTCTGAAACTTTTACTTTCCCTTTAAACTCTACCTTCTCAAGAATTGTCCTCTTTCTCTCTTCACCTACTACAGACATAGCCTCACCCCATTTATATCTACCTCATAAACTGCCTTACTTATACAAAGTTATAATTTTCTTTTTCAGTGAAAATTTCTTCATGAATATAAATACCACGCTTTTCCAATTCATCAAAAATAATTTGTGGATTTTCAAAAGCTTCTTCAGGAGTAATAACACCGACTTTATTAACTACTCCTTTTGCAATTAACTCTGTAGCAACTCCAAATGGGATACCAACATTTCTTGTATAGGCTCTTAATTTCTCCCAACCTACTACAGAACCGTCAGATAGCGGATGTGTATGGTATAATACATGTCGCTGTTTTTGATTATTTTTCATACCTACTACTTCTACATGAAGTGCATAACCATAAAGCTCTGTTGCTTGCCCTTCTTTCGATTGTAATAGATACTTCGAAATACAATCCATAATACCAATTTCTTTACCGTTTATTTCAATTTGATCATTACGCAATATACCATAATCATATAAAGCACGAACGAGCTGCATATTTTGCTCTGGCCAAGTACCTCTCGTTTCTATCAGCCCAACACCTTTATCCTCCAGTGCCTTCGCTAACGTAATCGTTTCTGAGTGCGGGATGATATACTGCATTGTTTTTCCGTAAGGCGCTGGTAATTCAATTTCTCTCGGGCGCGCAAACGGAGGTACTTGCTTAAATTCACCATCTTCATACACTGTACGCGACGGTAAATGTGGATCATATTCATATGTCGTTGTTTCTGTAATTGATGCAGAAAAAGCAATTGGACGATATGAGCCATGACTTACTCTAACTGACTCTACAGTATCTAGCTGATTTGCTGCATACATAGCCATCATTTGCGTTACACCTGGCGTCATACCAAACCCAGGTAAACATGCTTTTCCGTTTTGAACAAATATAGAATGGGATTCATTTTCTTCACCGAATCCATTTAAGTTCACACCGTGACAGCCGGCATCTGCGATACAGCGAGTAGACAATCCATTTAACTTTATCGTCGTACCATCCATTACAATGTCGTAGCCTTTCATTTTTGCGACCGTATCCTCATGATTTGTCACATCGACTTTCACAAAATCAACACGAGGATCGTTTAACCACTCTACTACTTTTCGGCCTTCCTCTTCATTAAAATCGGCTACCGTAATCGTCTCAAAAGATGAAAATTGAACTAAATCTAAAATTGCTTCACGACAAATTTTACCTGCTCCACCTAAGCAAAATACTTTCACCCTATAACAACCCCTTTAGCAATACTATCAACTAAGCGATTAATATCGTCTTCATGTACATCACCGATATTTCCAATGCGGAACGTATCTACTTTCGAAATTTTACCAGGATAAATAACAAATCCATATCGCTTTAATTCATTATACAGCTGCAAAAATTCAAATCCTGCTTCTGGATAAATGAAAGATGTAATAATAGGAGATTGATATTTTTCATCTACTAATGGCTTGAAGCCTATTTCTTTCATTTTGTTCACTAATAATTTTTGATTATTATAATATCGATTGTAACGGGCTCTTACCCCGCCTTCTTCTTCTAATTCAAGCAATGCCTGATAAAAAGCGTGTACAACATGTGTAGGTGAAGTAAAACGCCATTTCCCATTTTGCTCTTCCATCGTTTCCCATTGATCATATAAATCTAATGATAAAGAACGGGCTTGCCCTTTGCATTTCAATAATTCATCACGATTTGCGATGACAAAACCGAATCCGGGAACACCTTGAATACATTTATTCGCACTACTAATTAGAAAGTCAATTTGCAACTCAGCGATATCCATTTCAATACCACCGAAACTACTCATCGCATCAACCAGTGTAACTTTTCCGTATTGTTTTCCCAATTTACATACATCTACAATTGGATTAATAATACCTGTCGTTGTTTCACAATGAACAACTACAATATGCGTAATCTTTTTATCTTGTTGCAATAATTGTTCTACTTCTGCAATATTAGTAGGCTCCCACTCTTCTGTTTGACTGACCACCACATCTATATGTAACATCTCTGCCATTTGTACAATCCGCTTTCCGTACGCACCATTTGTACAAACTAGCAGCTTTCCGTTTCTAGGAATAACAGAACCAATTACTGCTTCAACCGAAAACGTACCGCTTCCCTGCATTAAAACCGTTGTGTACTTTTCTGCTTCCTTTGTCGCTAACGATACAAGCCTATTTCTTACATCTTGCACCATCGTGTTATATTCAACATCCCACGTACACCAATCGTATAGCATAACTTCTTTTACCGTTTTTGTTGTCGTTAATGGTCCTGGCGTTAATAATAAATAGTGATTTTCATTCATGACCCTATGCCCCCTTTATGAAATAATAAGTTCTTGTTTCTCGATATGTTCAATTACGCTTTCGAGCTCCTGCATCGTTTCAATTGTAAAATGAGCCCCATTTTCAATGAAACGATTACGAACTACTTCTATTTTTTCACGAAGCTCTAACGGATCCATATTCTCAACTTCCTCTTCCATTAAACCGAGCTCACTACTACCGAGGATTACACCAACTGTCCACATTCCAGCATTTCTGCCCTCTTTCATATCTGACACGGTGTCTCCAACTTTTATCATATGATCCATTGGATATACACCTAATTCCATCGCATTTTTATAACACATCCACGGATATGGACGACCTGCTGGAACATCATTTGGCGTCACAAGAAAATCAGGTTTATACCCTTGTATTTCTGCTTCTTTTGCAACAATGTCCATCATTTCTCTCGTATAACCAGTTGTTGATCCAATTTTAATACCTCTTTCACGTAGTGAAGAAACCACTTCTTTTACTCCATCAATTGGCGTGGCATAGTACGGTAAATTAGCAAAGAGAATTTCTTCAAATTCTTCATACATCTCATTAATGTCTGCTTCTGTTGGTAATTGTCCGAAAACACGCTTCCACTCATTTGCAATACGAGGCATTTCTGTTAGTGCCCTTACATGATCTATTTTTAATAATCCCATTGGCTTACGTGCTTCTTCTGCTGTAATTTCAACACCGCGTTTATGAAAAATCTTCATGAATACTTCTAATGGTGCAAAACATCCGTAATCAACTGTCGTACCTGCCCAATCTAAAATAACTGCTTCAATTTTCATTCTATCCATCACCCTTCTTACTTATCTTTTTTGCCATTGTGACGTTCGGTTACGAAGTGCTTTCGTTCCCCATTCATATACAACTCTCACTACAATATTTGTAACAACAATAAGTACACTCATTGCAGCTGCTGGTGCTACATTTCCTGCATCATCCATATTTACAATTGATACAGCAGCTAGTTTAAAATCAGCCGCGTATAAGAACACTACTGCCGATACAGTTACCATTGAATTTACGAAATAGTACATAACCATTTCTAAAATAGCTGGTAAACACATCGGTACCGTTACTCGAAAGAAAGTTTTATAGAATGGTACACTCATCGACTGTGAAACAAGTTCAAACTCTCGGTCCAGTTTCTTCAAAGCAGTCGTTGCGGTAACAAACGTTACAGAGTAAAAATGAATGATATTTACTAATATTAAAACAGCAATTGTGCCATATAAGGAATGAAACGGATTTGTTACTGAAAGTCCTAGAATTTGAATTGTTGGTTGACTGAAGAAAAAGACATATCCTAATCCAAGTACTAATCCAGGAATCGCTAACGGTACAATAGAGAAAAAGTAACCTACTTTTCTGAAAAAATGTAGCTGTTCTATTTTTTCAATCGCATAAGCGAACACAAATGTTAAAATCGCCCCGATAACTGCCGTAATAGCTGAGACAATTACACTATTTTTAAATGCTTCAATTCCGTCTCCTGTCAAACTTGAAAAATTAAAATGCTCAAGTGTAAAACTCATATTATATGGCCATACTTTCACACTTGCAGCAATACCAACTGCCACAAATAAAAGAATGATCATAAACGTAACTACGCTACAATATACGAATGAAATAACATCTCTTTTCTTATTATTTATTATTCTGTAAGGCACTGCTTTTGAAGATAAGAGATTCGCCTGTTTTCTTTGCGTAATACGATCAACTGCAAATGCGAAAATAGCTGGGATTAGTAAAATCATTCCGACAGTTGCGCCCATGGACATATTTTGCTGTCCAATTACTTGCTTATATACGTCAGTAGCAAGTACGTTATATTGTCCTCCAACAATTTTAGGTGCCCCAAAATCAGTGAAACTAAGTGTAAATACAACGAACATCGCACTAATTAATCCGTATTTCACACTAGGTAAAGTAACCGTAAGAAACTGTTTCACTTTACTTGCACCTAACATATTAGAAGCTTCATATAAACGATAATCAGAACCTTGGAGAGCAATTAATAAAATAAGGAATGCTTGCGGAAATGTATACATAACTTCAGCTATTACAATTCCTACTGGTCCGTATAACGGTATTTGTATTCCTTCAAATAAACCAAACATCCCTTTTGTTATTAACCCTTGATTACCAAATAAATATGTAAGCGCAATACCGTGCATCATCGTCGGTGCGAATAATGGTAATAATGCTATGTATTGAAATACGCGCTTTCCAAAAACATTTGTACGAGCGATCGCATATGCGTAAGCGAAAGCGAGTGTAACCGAAATAATTGTTGTAGCGCCCGAAATCCATATCGTATTTTGTAGTGATTGAACTAGCGTTGGTGTTGTGAAATATTTACTGAAATTCGCAACACCAACAAAAGCTCCATCTTTATCATAAAAGGCTTGTGTAAACAGTTGTAATAAAGGCAATACAAGCATGATAAAAAATGAAAGAAGCATACCAATAATTAATAGTCTTTGTATCCACTCTTCTTTACCGATACGTCTCTTAATCTTTTTTTTTGTACTTTCTGCCTTAAAGTTTTCTAACATCTCCATCTATACAATGACCTTCTTTCCATATGACAACATATGATTTTCTGAGAAAGAGATTTGAATTGGCTTTCCTTTTCTAATAGCAGTTTCCTCTACTTCTGATGCCAATATATCCACTACAATTTTCTCATTATAAAGGTGTGTTTTCTCTTCTATGACCCGCACTTCCGTCCGGTATACAGATCCGCGAAATTCCATGCTTTCTACAACTGTTTTAATACCATTATTTTGTACAATAGTTACATGTTCAGGACGAATTGCATGTTCTTCGTTATTTTTCGAAAAGAAATTAATAGAACCAATAAAATCTGCCACAAACGGATTGGCTGGTCTTTGATAAATCTCCTCTGGTGTTCCAATCTGCATAATTTCCGCATGATTCATTACAACAATTTTATCAGCCATCGTTAATGCCTCTTCTTGATCATGCGTTACCATAATAGTTGTTACTCCCACTTTTCCCTGCAAATCACGCATTTCTCTGCGCAACTTTTCACGCACTTTTGCATCTAAAGCAGATAACGGCTCATCAAGTAACAAAATATCGGGAGACAGAGCGAGCGCACGTGCAAGTGCTACTCGCTGCTGCTGTCCACCAGACATTTGAGCAGGATATTTATCTTTTACATTCAGCAAATCAACAAGTTCTAACGCCGATAGCGCTTTCTCTTTTACTTCTGCTTTTCCATATTTTTTTGTCTTTAAGCCATATGCAATGTTTTCAAGTGCAGTTAAATTCGGAAATAATGCATACGATTGAAAAACCATTCCGAAGTTCCTCTTTCCAGGTGGTAATGCTGTAATATCTTTTCCATTCACAGCAATACTACCTGTTGTTGCCTCTTCTAGTCCTGCTAAAATTCTGAGCAACGTCGTTTTCCCACAACCACTTGGGCCTAATAAACAAACAAACTCATTTTTTTTCACAGTAAAAGAAATATCTTTTAACGCTGTAAATGCATCAAACTGTTTTTGAATGTGTTGAATTGATAAATATTCGCTCATTTTTCTCTCTCCCACTCACTTACTTTTTCGGTTCTGCTTTTTGGCCAAACTCTTTTTCCCATTTTTCTAAAATTTTGTCGCGATTTTCTGCTGCCCATTTAAAGTCATTCTTTTTATATAACTTTTCTGTCACATCTTTAGGGAACCCATCTGGAAGTTTATAATCATTTTTAATTGTCGCAAATCCATTTTTCTCAAAGTATAACTTCATTACATCATCTGTAATTGCCCAATCTAAAAATGCTTGTGCTAATTTATCATTTTTTGCATTATCTTTTTTAATAAGTGCGTTCGCTTCTACTTCCCAACCTAATCCTTCTTTCGGCAGTACAACTTCAACTGGTGCACCTTTTTGTTTTTCTTTCAAAGCACTATAAACCATTGACACACCAACTGGATATTCACCCGCCCCTGCTAATTTCGCTGGTTTTGAACCTGAATGCGTATAAGTTGCCATATTATCATGAAGTTTCTTCATGTAATCCCAGCCCTTATCTTCTCCCATAATTTGTAGCCATGCAGAAACTGTTAAAAACCCTGTTCCAGAAGAAGCTGGATGCGGCATAACTAGCGTTCCTTTATATTCTGGTTTCGTTAAATCTTCATATGATTCTGGCATCGGTAAATTTTTCTTCTTTAATTCTTCTTTATTTACAGCAATCCCCGTCATAAATGCCGTATTACCTACCCATTTTTCTGGTTGCTTATCATCTTTAAATTGCGGAAGAACACGATTTGCTCCTTTTGGAGAGTATCCTTTTAACATATCTTTTTTATCTAAAGCTAATAGACTAGACGCTGCAGTTCCCCATACAACATCTGCTTGTGTATTTTTTCCTTCAGCTAGCAATTTCGCTGTAATAACTCCAGTTGAATCACGAACAATGTTCAACTTCACGTCTGGGTACTTCTGTTTAAAAGAATCAAGATAAATCGGTACAAGCTCTTCTTCAATCGCTGTGTAAATAGTTAATGATCCAGATAATTTATCATCTTTCACTTTTGCTCCAGCACTTTCTTCTTTCTTTGCACCACACCCCATTAATAACGAAAATACCATTCCAGTTGCTACAGCCTTAAAGATTGTTTTTTTCACTGTCTCTCTCTCCTTTTACAAATCTTATGTACAACTCAAATATAAACAACTAGTGTAAAAGCAGTATTAAACCAACATTAATCTTTTGTTTGTTGTTTGTTTTTGTGTAATACGTTGCTACTTCTATGTTTTTTCTCATTTTTCCGCTAATATCAAACGTGAAATTTACAAATAATTTAAAAAACCTTTATAATCCCACAAAAAAATGAGGCGTTTGTAAAAAACGCCTCATTTTTGTTTACCTTTTTTTGAATTACGATTTGCGTACTTCGCACTATTTTCTCCTTCATACTCTAATGCAAATTCTGCATCTGGTAAGCTTTCTTTCGGAGTTTTATTATTATTAATTGCTGCATTTTGTTTTACTTTTCTTTTTACCAACATACTCACCTGCTCTCACGAAATAACTTTCTATTCTAGTTTGAAACAACTTACAGTAATTATTACTGGGAAGTGTTAACAAGTACAGAAGAGCTTATAGATGGAAATACTACATACGAACAAGCCATTACAAAAAGGAGCGATTACTTTGAAAGAAAAAGAAACGATACAATCGCCAATTTTAGACGAGACGCTCCCGCATCAAATGAATTTCCCATCATTTAAAGGCACAGGAAAACAAATGCAACAACCTTTTATTAATCAATACGATGTTGTAATTGGAGACAGTAAATACGATTCCACTAACAGTCCTCTTAATAATTGGAGTGATGAAATAGATCCTGCCGTTATGGCTGGAGAAGAATGGATCCATCCTACAAATGATATCGGATGGATCTCAGAAGAAAATCAAGAACTACTAAAAAACGAAGTTAATAACAAAAATGATGCTTTTATGCACCCTCAATTTGGAATTAACGATTAAAAAAACCATTCTACCTGACGTAGGTAGAATGGTTTCATACTATCCAATAATAATTCTCTCTTTCGGATATTTATAGCGAGGTGGTTGTTCTCTTCCACCACTAGCTAATATAAATGTTAAAATACCGACGCGTCCGATAAACATAAGTACAATGAGTACAAGTTTACCAACAGTTGTTAACTCTGGAGTAATACCTGTTGATAGTCCAGTCGTCCCGAAAGCAGAACAAACTTCAACTATTAAACTCATAAGTGGTACATTTTCCGTAATGGATAAAATAAATAGCGCTGAGGCACATAATAAAATCCCCATTGTCATAACGACAGATGCTTTCAACACGTCCTCTTCATGTAGCTGACGTTTGAAAATACGGACTGTTCTCCCGCCCCTTGCAAATGTATATAGCGATAATATACTAACAGCAAATGTTGTTGTACGTATCCCGCCCCCAACTGAACTTGGAGATGCTCCAATGAACATTAATATACTCATAAATAAAAGCGTTGGTTGTGATAATTCACGTATGTCCATTGTAGCGAGTCCACCACTTCGCGTCGTCACAGATTGGAATAATGTATAAAATACAGTTTCATGCCATGACTTTCCTACTAAAAAATGATTTCGTTCTAATAGAAAAATCATAATTGTTCCGACAATAACGAGTGCAAAAAATGTCGTTGTCGTCAATTTTGTAAATAATGAAAAGCGAAATAGTTGCTGTCGCCTTTTACTAAGGAATTGCTTTACTTCCATTAACACTGGGAAACCGATAGCTCCTAAAATAATAAGCAACATATGAATCATTTGAACAATATAATCTTTTTTGTACGGAATAAGTGATTGTCCTGTTAAATCAAATCCTCCGTTCGTTGTTGCACTCACAGCGGCAAAGAAACCGTGAAAATAAGCTTCTTGCCAAGTCGGGAAATATAGTAAAAATCTTGTACCTAACAGTATTGCTCCAATGAGTTCTATCGAAATAATTACAATTAAAATAGAACGCATCAATTCTACAAGGCCCGATAAATTTCCTTGGTTATGATCTGCCATAATTAACCTTCTTCGCTGCAAACCAATCTTTTTACCCGTTATAATCCAAACGAATGTACCAAGTGCCATAATTCCTAATCCGCCTAATTGTAAAATCAGGGCTAAAACAATAATTCCTGCTGTTGTAAACGTATCTGAAATAGTCACAACAGACAGTCCTGTAACGCTTACAGCACTAACAGATGTAAACAGCGCATCTATAAATGTCCATTTCACGCCAGGCTTCGTAACAAATGGTAAACTAAGTAAAATTACCGATACAACTACCGCTAGTAAATAAAATACAACGATAAGTTGCACGGGACGTAACTTTTGTAAAAACTTTTTTATATCTCTCATTCCATCACTTCGCTACCTTTTTTCTATCGATTAAATAAAGAAAAATCATCACTTTCTTCATTTGTAAATAACTGCTGAAATAATTTCGCAAATACCATTCCATATACAGTTCCATTTCCCCCATACGGCAGTGCGTAATATAAATTATGTATGTTTTTATCTTCTTTTAAAATAGGAAGACCGTCATGACTGCCACCAAATGCTGCTGCCCAATAGTACTCTGCCTGTATATTTTTATACTGCGGGAACATTTCTTTTACAATGTTAATAAGGAGATTACGCTTATGCAATAATTTCGTATCGCCGATTTTTTGAATTTTCAGCGCCTCATCTAATCCGCCTACAATAATGCGGTTTTGATACGTTCGACAATACAAATACGGACGTGCTGTTTCCCAAATTAATGATTGCTCATGCCAGCCTTCAAAATGATCTATCTTATTTGTCACAACGGCATAAGACGTTTCTACTGTTGTATTTTTTTCTTTCTTTCCAAAAATTGCTTCATAACCTGTCGCCATAATAACATTCTTTGCTACGACTTTATTTCCTGTATTCGTGTAACAAATTAAATCATTTTGGATTTGTTTAATATGTAATGCCTCTGTATGTTCATATATAGTAGCGCCCATTTGTTTCGCTTTATGCAAAAGACTATGCGCTAATAAATACGGATTCACTTCTGCATCACCGCTTGTATATAACGCTGCTTGTTTTGCAAATGAATAACGTTTCTTAATCTCAGACTCTGTAAAACATTCAACCGGAAATCCATAATGGCGTAACGTATTATATTCTTCTTGTAAAAATGAAATATCCTCATCTCTACTTGCATAATACAAACTATTTCGCGGAATAAAATGGGGATCAATATCGAGAGTTGGCACAACCTTCTCCATTGTTTGCAGCGCTTCATAACAAAGTCTATATGCTCGTACCCCTTTCTCTTCACCAAATGTATGAATAAGAGAGGTTAACGATTTATCATTAACAAATTGTAATAATCCTGTATTTGCAGCTGTGCTACCACATGCAATTGCTCTTTTTTCAATGAGCATAACACGCATTCCAATTTTAGCTAATGAATACGCTATATGAGCACCTGCTTCTCCACTTCCAATTACTAGCACATCACATATCATATCATTTTCTAATGTTGGATAACAAGGTACAGAAACTCCAGCACTCCAAAACAACTTACCAGTCATAAGCTTCATAATTATACTCCTACAATGTATTTTTCTCCTTCCTATGTTTCGTCATTTCCCATAAAAAAATCCAACTAACATACGCTAGTTGGATTTCTTCTCTTTAATTAGAACGCTCTTCAAGCCAATTCCCAACCGTCGGATATGTTTGCTTTACAGCCGTTCCACCATACACGATAGACATATGTCCTGTCGGCAAACATACATACTCTTTATCTGTGCTAGAAATATGATCAAGTAAAGCTTCTACTTGACATGGCAGAGCAATGTGATCACGTTTCGCAGAAATATTTAAGACATTCGCCTTAATATTTGCAAGGTCTACCTTTTGTCCGCGAATAACGAGTTCACCCTTCACTAATTTATTATTTTGATAAAAATCACGAATCCATTGTCTATAAGATTCACCTGGGAACGGAATACCATCGCCTACCCACTTTTGAACTAATTTCCAACTTTCGACGAAGCGCTCATTTTCTGAACGATCGACTAAAGCAACATATGGGCCGACAAAGTTTGTAATTGGTTTTAACATCTTATTTCCGAAATCAATCATTTCTGGCGGAATATTTCCGAATGTATCAACCGCTTTATCTAAATTGAAATATTTCTCATCTAATAAAGGACCGTATAATCCTGTTTCAGAGAAATCAAAAGGACTTGTCATAAAAATCAAGTTACGAATTGGCATGTCCGGATGAAGCGCTGCATAAATAGATGTTAACGTTCCACCCATGCAATAACCAAGTAAAGAAATCTCGTCCGATTTTGCAGTTCTCATTACCTTTTTCACTGCTTTTGCAATATAATCGAACACGAAATCATCAAATTTCAAATGACTATCTTCTAAACCAAATGTGCCCCAATCAAGCATATACACATCAAAACCACGATCTACTAAATATTCCACTAAACTATTACCTGGAGTTAAATCCATAATATACGGTTTATTAATAAGAGCGTATATTAATAAGATTGGAACTCTCTGTGTTTTTTCTTGTTTTGGAATGTAACGATAAAGCTTCGTTTTATTCTTCGTCCAAATAACCTCTTTCGGCGTTAAACCAACTTGTGGTTCTGGTTCGCGTAATAAAACTTCGCTCGCTCTTTTCACACGGCGATATGCTTTACGATATTCTTCTGGGTACAACTCCAATTGCTTTTCCCATTCCGTTACGAATGTAGTCATTTTTTCTATCTCCTTTTTGGTCAATTTCTTTCTAAAAAAAGAAGTGCATTCCTGCTATGGATATGCACTTTTTTTCTTACTTCATTACATGTATAATCCGCCGTTAATGTTTAATTGCTGACCTGTGATATACGCACCGTCACGGCATAGATATACTACACCTTTTGCAATTTCATCAGCTTGACCAAAACGTTTTTTCGGGATTTTCGCAACGATTTTTTGACGCACTTCTTCTGGTACTTCTGCTACCATTTCAGTATCAATAAATCCTGGGCAAATTGCGTTTACAGTTACATTTGTTCTTGCAAGCTCTAACGCTAATGATTTTGTAAATCCTAACATACCTGCTTTTGCTGCTGAGTAGTTTGTTTGTCCAAATCCACCTGCTTGGCCAATAATAGACGAAATACTAATGATTCTACCTTCTTCTGCTTCCGATATGTATGGAAGTACAGCGCTTGTCGTATTAAATACACTGCTTAAGTTCACGTCAATTACGCGCTCCCAATCTTCACGATTTAACTTTTTGAATGTACGATCTCTTGTAATACCAGCATTATTAACAAGGATATCAACTTTACCAAAATGATTCACAGCTTCTTCTACAAGTCTGTTTGCATCTTCTACTTTAGAAACATCCGCTTGAACTGCATAAACATCATGTCCTTCTTTTCCTAATTCATTTACTAAGTTTTCAGCTGCTTCTTTACTGCTGTTATAGTTAATAACTACTTTTGCTCCCTCTTCTGCTAATGCTACTGTAATTGCTTTTCCAATTCCTTTTGCCCCACCTGTTACGATTGCTACTTTGCCATTTAATTGAACCATTTCTTTTCCCCCTTAAATGAATTTGTGAACGATTGTTATGAATCATTTTGGTACTCATACTAATTGAGTCCATATATTAATTATGTTTCGTTGTTTATACATGAAAAGAGATTCTCCCTCTCTCTTTTACACGTTATAAACAAACGTGATTATCATTTTTTATTTTCTGGCTTATTTACAGGCTTTACTTCTTCTTTTACAGGTACTTGTAGTTTAGCTAGTACTGCATTTTGCTTTTCTAGCAATTCTAAAATTTGATCAACTTTCGTTTCCAACGTGCGCATATCTTGTTTTACTTTCGTAACATCACGCTTTAATGTAGGAGCTTGTCCTAATGAATCCACTTTCTCTTCTAGAATTTCCTCGATGTTATCAACTTTATTTTCTAAGTTAATAACAAGCGTAGCTACTCTAGCGATATCCTCTCTCGTCGGCACATTCACCTGTTCTAAATAATTTTTTGTCGTATCATTTAATGCTTTTTGATAAAACAAATTCAAATCTAGAACGCTGCCCATCCAAGCAGAATATTCTTCTGTTTTAATTGTTTCATTGAGCGCTTTTCCCCAAAATGTTTCGGTTTGTTCATAAGCATTTTTCCATGCTTGCAATGGATCGAATTTTTGATCAATCACTTCGACTACACTCCCTTTTTCGTTTTTGAAACAATTCAACCTATTCACTATTTTCTAA
>NZ_JBFPJI010000070.1:0-14439 GCF_040838205.1 Bacillus sp. S4 | reverse complement strand
TCTGTGAAAATGTTGGAAATACTAACGGAAAAGCATATAATGAAATTATATTTTGCATATAGCCACAAAAAAGGATGAGAAAATATGAACATAGTTTTGTTATCAAGTATCGTTGCTGTTTGTATGGCTGTCGGTGCGATGTTTATTCGTTTAAAAGCAGCTAAGAAACCTGCAACATTGAAAAAAATTATACTTCCGCCATTTTTCATGAGCACAGGAGCATTGATGTATGTTTTTCCTGAATTTCGATTAACTCCAGCAGAAATGTTAGAAGCGATTGTCGTTGGTCTATTTTTCTCCATTTTTCTTATTAAAACATCTAAATTTGAAATACGCGGACAAGAGATTTATTTGAAGCGTTCAAAAGCATTTGTATTTATTTTAATTGGATTACTTGTAGTGCGTATCGTGTTTAAAACATACTTAAGCCAATCTCTTGATTTAGGACAACTTAGCGGTATGTTCTTCTTACTTGCGTTTGCAATGATTGTGTCATGGAGAATTGCGATGTACCGTTCCTTTACGAAATTACAGAAGGAAATGGAAAAAGAAGATGGTTTTTATAACGAAAAAGATATGAAGCTAACTTGAAAACTGTATATGTATAAAAAAAGACAGCGTCAAAGGCGCTGTCTTTTTATTGGTATTGTTAACATCTTCTGTCCCAACCACGACGTATAAAACGTTTACCATTGATGTTAACTTGTTGAAAATAGGGGGGGAAATGAAGATTATTTTGCAAGTAAAGTTTTATAATTCGAATAATCAATCTCTTTTTCTTGCAATTTTTTAACTAAAAATTTATGATCACGTTTTGGTGTGGCAATGATATATCCTTTAATAATTAAATCTTGTGTAATTTGAGAGGCATTTTCTTGTAAGGCGAGTTCTCCAATTTTACCAGCAATTTTTGATTTAGCAACATCACGAAATAGTTCAGGAACAGGGCTTACGAGTTCTTCTAATAATTGTTTCTGCTCGTTATCCCATAAGTGTCGTGTTTGATCAATGTAGTGTTGCTCCCAATCTAAAATGGACATACCATCTTCTTTCGGTAACCGTTTTAGGAATTTTCTGAACATGAAATATCCACCAATAGACATAAGTCCTAATAATACAACAGTCCAAACGACAATAAACCAACTAAACCATCCTTCTAGCAATCGTATTCCCCCTTAACGAAAGCAGTTTTCTTTTATTTATATTATAAACAGTGAGATTCATAGAAAGCAAGAACGCTTGGTCAATTTGACCAAGCGTTGTAGTTTAAACGAAGTATAGTTGTTCAACACGTAAAATATCATTTTCATCTTCTACATATTCAATGATAAGAGTGCCAACTTTACGATCTTTATCTTCGGTTGTGAAAATAGAGTAAGAAGTAAAACGTGTTGTTGATAGGCCGCTTATATGTGTAGGTAAAGAAATGTAGTTGTTATCGCGGAAGAATTCCATCAGTTCGATATCTTCAAATTCTTTTCGGTCAACTTGTTTATTTGTATAGCGGCGTTGAAGTTGTTTTAAAGATTCATTCCAAGAAATTGCTTTTGTGTCGTATACCATTGTTCTATCTCCTTACTGTATGTAATCATTAAGAACATACGTTCCAGATTAGTATACTCTTTTTATTAGAAAAGGGAAAGCAAAAAATAATGTAAGCTTGGATTTCCAAGCTTACATTATTGATGCGTCCGTCATAATCTCTATTTTTTATTATAAGTTAGATAAGAATAAGAAACAAGATGATATATATTTTGTTGATTGTTTTCAAAATTCTGTATATTATCAATGTATTATAGGAAAAGGGAATGAGAGGGATGGCATACGTAATTTCACTTCAAGGACCTATGGCAAGTGGAAAAACAACATTGGCCAAAAGGTTAGAACGATGTGGGCTTTCAGTTATATATGAAAACCCTTATCCAATTGTAGAAAAGCGGAAAGAATTAAATTTGGATATTTACACAAAAGATGGGTTTATTACAAATCAAAAAATGTTTATTGAAGCAAAAATAAAAGAGTTTCAAAATGTAAAGGAATCGATTGTTATTTTTGATCGTGGACCAGAAGATATTGAGTTTTATACACTCTTTTATCCGACGATTATAGGAGAAGAGTGGGATATAGAAACAGAATTGAAAGAAGAACTATATAAATTAAGAGAGTGCCGTTCGGATGCAATTTTTTATTTAGATGTTTCGAAAGAGAATTTGTATGATAGAAAAAATAATGATAGGGCAAGAAATCGAAGTACATTTGAGGAACAATTTAGATTAGTAGAAGTTGAAAAAGAATGGTATAAACAATTTCCCGTAACTTATGTGGACACTAATATATTATCAGTGGACGAATTAGAGGCATATTTTATAGGGTGGCTAAGGGAGAAAAGGCTATGAAAAAAATATTATTATTCGTATATCCGACATTTGCGGAGTTTGAAATTACAGTAGCAACGGCATTGCTGAAAAATAAATATGAGATTATTACAGCGGGTGTAACGAAAGAAATGGTTATAAGTGAAACGGGCTTGCAAGTACAACCGCACATAGAATTAAATGAAGTGCGTGTGGAAGAGTATGAGGGGATTCTTATTCCAGGTGAAGATGAAATACATATGAAAGAGGCAGAACTGCTTTTTTCAGTTATTCGTCAATTCTCTGAACAAGAAAAATTAGTGGCAGCGATTTGTGCTGGACCGTATGCGTTAGCAAGAGCAGGTTTATTTAAAGAAATTTCTTATACAGCGACCATAGATTATCAAAAATTAGATTGTTTTCCAGTAGAAAATTTTGTGTATGAAGAAGTTGTACAGCACGCAAATATTATTACAGCACAAGGACATGCATTTGTACCATTTGGAATAGCGATTGCCTCTTATTTTGGGGTAGCGAATGAACATAATATAAATTTTTATAGTGGCAAGGGCAATATGATGATGGAGAATCTTTTACCGGAAAACGTGTAAAAGCTAGCGAATGCTAGCTTATTTCTTTTTACATCGATAAATTACTAACGTTTTCGGATCGCTCCATATACCGTCATGAATTGTTAATTCATTATCTATTTCTTTTTTTAGCCAGTCCTTCATTTCGGTGTGAAGGGACATATTATCAGGTATATTCAGCGACGGAAACATGCTGGAAATATAGTTAATGATTGGAGTGGCATGATGAAAAACAAGTGCATTATGAATAATTGTTTCTTCAACAGTTGAAAAAACAGAGTGTAATAGATCTTTACCATTTTCTAAACAAAATGGAGCTGCTGACGGTGATGTTTTTGGTAAATCAAATGCGACTAACATTTTGTTACACATTTCATCTATACGAGGTAATGAAACTTTAGAATTTGTTGTAGCTAAAAGTGCGCCGCCGGGACGAATTACTTTATGGAATCCTTGAATTGTTTTTTCGACATCTTTCATGTGGTATAACATATGCCTTGCGATTACCCAATCATAACAATTAGCTTCGAAAGGAAGTTTACTAGCATCACCCAGTTTCCATTCGATTATATTATTCTTTATTGTAGCTTCAGAAAGCATAGTTTCCGATTGATCAAAACCAGTTAGATGTCCTTTATGACCATTCGTTTGCAAAAGGGAAAGGAATTTTCCGTTAGCGCATCCGACCTCTAATATTTTTTCTTTCCCTTGAAGTTGTAAATGTTCAATGACGATTTCATCTACATTCACTCGTTTCTCTTCGAAATATGTATGCGTATCGATACGTGTTTGTAAATGGTTACTAACGTTGTATTGGCGTTTTACATCATTCATTTTTTCACATTCCACCTTTATGCAAAATTGCTGAATCGCATGTGTTAATACGTCTGTTTTATTTAAACTTTCGTAATGGAGTGCCGATTCAAACCTTGCAAGTAATTTTTCTTCAATTCGAAAATGAATATCCTTTCGCTTCGCCACTGAAATCTCGCCCCTTTGCATCTGTTAGTGAGACTATAGCACGTCTGAAAAAAATCTGTAAATAAATTGTGTACACAAGTACAAGTATGAGAGGGATAAAAAATTGCTTGAATAATATTTTAAACTATTGACGATTTAACCGTTTTCATATATTCTTAAATTAAGTAATATTCAAATAATTCAAAAGAAATGAGAGAGTCACATGCTTCTTCAAGGAACACATCGAATTGGTCGTATGGCTATGCTGTTGGCACTTGCGGATGAGAATGAAAGTCCCGTATTATCTATTCCAAAAGGTTGGAAATATTGTACTGGGAAAGTTGGTTCTATGAATTCGCAAAAAGTAGTAGCAGCAATGGAAACAGCGGCTAAGAGCAACCGAGTTATTGAAACAGATGTTTACAGAGAAACACATGCACTTTATCATGCAATTATGGAAGCTTTGTACGGAGTGACGAGAGGTCAAATTCAGTTAGCAGACGTTCTTCGTACAGTAGGACTTCGCTTTGCGATTGTGCGCGGTACACCATACGACGGAAAAAAAGAAGGCGAATGGGTTGCTGTTGCACTTTATGGAACGATTGGTGCACCTGTAAAAGGATCTGAGCATGAGGCGATTGGTTTAGGAATTAATCACATATGATTTGCCCATAGTCTATTAGTTAGAAGGGGGCCTTATTTTTTAGGACAGAAGTCTGTCTTAAAAAGATAAGGTCCCCTTTTGCCTTTATAAGGAGGAAAAAGAATGATTACGTTAACAGGACATACATTGACAGTTGAAGAAATGAAGAGGTTGTTACTTGAAGGTGAAGGTGTAACAGCTTGTCCAAATAGTATGCAAAAGGTAGCGGAGTGCCGCGAAGTAGTTGAGAAAATCGTAGAGGACGGAAAAGTCGTTTATGGTATTACAACTGGATTTGGAAAGTTTAGTGATGTACTTATTCAAAAAGATGATGTAAAGGCACTTCAGCATAATTTAATTCAGTCACATGCGTGCGGAATAGGCGATCCATTCCCGGAAGAAGTATCACGCGGTATGTTAATTTTACGAGCTAATACGATGTTAAAAGGAGTATCGGGTGTTAGACCACTTGTTGTAAATATGCTTCTTGAGTTTGTAAATCGTAAAATTCATCCAGTCGTTCCGCAACAAGGATCACTAGGAGCGAGCGGTGATTTAGCACCATTATCTCATCTTGCTCTCGTTTTATTAGGTGAAGGTGAAGTGTTCTACAAAGGAAAACGAGTTCATGCGATGGTTGCTCTTACAGAAGAAGGACTTGAACCTATTGAACTTGAAGCAAAAGAAGGTCTTGCGTTAATCAATGGTACGCAGGCGATGACAGCGCAAGGGGTTCTTTCTTATATAGAAGCTGAAGCAAGTGCTTATCAATCAGAATTAATTGCATCGATGACAATGGAAGGATTACGCGGCATTATTGATGCATTCGATGAAAATGTTCATAAAGCGCGTGGTTATAAAGAGCAAGTGGAAGTGGCAAGCAGAATTCGTGATATTCTTCATGATAGTAAACTTGTGACAAAACAAGGAGAACTTCGTGTACAAGATGCATATTCACTTCGTTGTATCCCGCAAGTTCACGGTGCTTCTTGGCAAGTTTTAAATTATGTGAAAGAAAAATTAGAAATTGAAATGAATGCAGCAACAGATAATCCACTTATTTTTGATGGCGGGGAAAAAGTAATTTCTGGTGGTAATTTCCACGGACAACCAATTGCATTTGCAATGGACTTCTTAAAAGTAGGGATGGCGGAGCTTGCAAATATTTCAGAGCGCCGTATTGAACGCCTAGTAAATCCGCAATTAAATGACTTACCACCATTTTTAAGTCCAGAACCAGGACTTCAATCAGGTGCCATGATTATGCAATATGCAGCGGCTTCACTCGTTTCAGAAAATAAAACATTAGCTCATCCAGCGAGTGTAGATTCAATTCCGTCGTCAGCTAACCAAGAAGATCACGTAAGTATGGGAACAATCGCTTCACGTCATGCGCATCAAATTATTCAAAATGCAAGACGCGTTCTTGCAATTGAGATGATCTGTGCGATGCAAGCAGCAGAATATCGCGGGATTGAAAACATGAGTACAGTTACAAAAACGTTCTATCATCAAGGTCGTCAGCAAGTGCCTTCTATTACAAATGACCGTATATTCTCAACGGATATCGAAAATATCGCGCATTGGTTAAAAACGAACTATTCAATAAAGGAAAGATTGGATGTAAATGCAGCACTATAAAATGAGAAAAGGGAGAGATTGAAATGGAAAAAGTACAACAAACAATTCGTGCGGCAAGAGGTACTGAGTTACAAACGAAAGGATGGGTTCAAGAAGCTGCACTTCGAATGTTAATGAACAATTTAGATCCTGAAGTAGCTGAAAAACCAGAAGAATTAGTTGTATACGGCGGAATTGGCCGGGCAGCTCGTAACTGGGAAAGCTACCATGCAATTGTTGATTCATTAAAAACGTTAGAAAGCGACGAAACGTTACTTGTTCAATCAGGAAAACCAGTTGCAATTTTTAAATCACATGAAGATGCGCCTCGCGTTCTTTTAGCGAACTCAAACTTAGTACCAAAATGGGCGAACTGGGATCACTTCCGTGAACTAGAGAAAAAAGGTCTTATGATGTACGGACAAATGACAGCAGGTAGCTGGATTTACATTGGAACACAAGGGATTTTACAAGGAACATATGAAACATTTGGTGAAGCGGCACGTCAACATTTCGATGGTTCATTAAAAGGTACTGTAACGATTACTGCTGGTTTAGGTGGCATGGGTGGCGCACAACCTCTTGCTGTAACGATGAACGGCGGTGTTGTAATTGCTATTGATGTAGATAAGCGTAGTATCGACCGTCGTATTGAAAAGAGATATTGTGATCTGTATACAGAGTCTTTAGAAGAAGCGTTAACTATTGCGAACGAGTATAAAGAGAAGAAAGAGCCAATTTCAATTGGACTGTTAGGAAATGCGGCAGAGATTTTACCAGAGCTAGTGAAGCGTAATATTACGCCAGATTTAGTTACGGATCAAACATCTGCTCATGATCCATTAAATGGTTATATTCCAGTAGGTTATACAGTAGAAGAAGCAGAGAAACTTCGTGAAGAAGATCCAGAACGTTACGTACAATTATCAAAAGAAAGTATGAAAAAACATGTAGAAGCAATGCTTGCAATGCAAGAAAAAGGTGCGATTACATTTGATTACGGAAATAACATTCGCCAAGTTGCTTTCGATGAAGGATTAAAAAATGCTTTCGATTTCCCAGGATTCGTTCCAGCATTTATCCGTCCATTATTCTGTGAAGGAAAAGGACCATTCCGCTGGGTAGCACTTTCTGGTGATCCAGAAGATATTTATAAAACAGACGAAGTTATTTTACGCGAGTTCGCGGATAATGAGCATTTATGTAATTGGATTCGTATGGCACGTCAGCAAGTTGAGTTCCAAGGTCTTCCATCACGTATTTGTTGGCTTGGTTATGGTGAGCGTGCAAAATTTGGCCGCATTATTAATGAAATGGTGGCTAATGGTGAATTATCAGCACCGATCGTTATCGGCCGTGACCATTTAGATTGCGGATCAGTAGCATCTCCAAACCGTGAAACAGAATCTATGAAAGACGGTAGTGATGCAGTAGCAGACTGGCCAATTTTAAATGCATTAATTAACAGTGTAAACGGTGCAAGCTGGGTATCTGTTCACCACGGTGGTGGCGTTGGTATGGGTTATTCACTTCATGCTGGAATGGTTATCGTTGCAGATGGAACAGAAGCAGCGGCAAAACGTATTGAACGCGTATTAACTTCTGACCCTGGTATGGGTGTTGTTCGTCACGTTGATGCTGGCTATGACTTAGCGATTCAAACTGCGAAAGAAAAAGGCGTTAACATTCCAATGATGAAATAAGGAGGAAGAAACATGCTGGACACTTTACTAATAAATATCGGTCAATTACTAACAATGGATCAAGAAGATGGCTTGTTAAGACAGGAAGCGATGAACACGCTTCCTGTTATTGAAAACGGTGCTGTTGGAATCGAAAACGGCGTAATTACTTTCGTTGGAACAGCGGAAGAAGCTAAAGGATTACAAGCGAAAGAGGTTATTGATTGCGGTGGGAAAATGGTTTCTCCTGGTCTTGTAGATCCGCATACTCATCTTGTATTTGGTGGATCTCGTGAAAATGAAATCGCGCTAAAATTACAAGGAGTTCCGTACCTAGAAATTTTAGAACAAGGCGGAGGTATTCTTTCAACTGTAAATGCAACGAAACAAGCATCGAAAGAAGAACTTGTTCAAAAAGCGAAATTTCATTTAGACCGTATGCTATCTTTCGGTGTAACAACCGTAGAAGCGAAGAGTGGTTACGGATTAGATGATGAGACGGAATGGAAACAATTAGAGGTAACTGCACAATTACAAAAAGAGCATTCAATTGATTTAGTTTCAACATTTTTAGGTGCTCATGCAGTTCCGAAAGAGTATAAAGGAAGATCGAAAGAATTTTTACAATGGATGCTAGATCTATTACCAGAGATGAAAGAGAAGCAATTAGCTGAGTTCGTTGATATTTTCTGTGAAACAGGTGTGTTCTCTGTAGAAGAATCAAAAGAATTTTTATTAAAAGCGAAAGAGCTGGGCTTTGATGTGAAAATTCATGCAGATGAAATCGACCCTCTTGGTGGTGCGGAAGCAGCGGCTGAAATCGGTGCAGCGTCAGCGGACCATTTAGTTGGCGCTTCTGATAAAGGAATTGAAATGCTTGCGAATTCTAATACAGTAGCAACTTTATTACCAGGAACAACTTTCTATTTAAATAAAGAAAGTTTCGCACGCGGTCGCAAAATGATCGATGAAGGTGTTGCGGTTGCTTTAGCTACAGACTTTAACCCAGGTAGCTGTCCAACTGAAAACATTCAGCTTATTATGAGCATTGCGATGCTGAAACTGAAAATGACACCAGAAGAAGTCTGGAATGCCGTAACGGTTAACTCATCTTATGCCATTAATCGAGGCGATGTAGCTGGGAAAATTAGAGTTGGTCGTAAGGCGGATTTAGTTTTATGGGATGCGTATAATTACGCTTACGTACCGTACCATTACGGCGTAAGTCATGTAAATACAGTATGGAAGAATGGTAATATCGCATATACAAGAGGTGAACAATCGTGGAGCACGGCCACTATTTAAAGAAAAATGCAAAGTTTATCGATCGCGAAGTAACGAAATGGAGCGAAATGATTAAAGATTGGGAGGAAGGAGAGGAAATATTCGGTGCTGCCTTAATTGGAGCACCCCTTTCTAAACCATCTATTAGTCATTCAGGAGCATGTTTTGCACCAAAAACAATTCGTTCAATGTTAGATGCATATAGCACGTACGCAATTACAGAAGAACATGATATGAAAGAAAGTGTTCTTCATGATTGCGGTGATATTACGATGCATGTGACAGATATAAAAGAGAGTCATAACCGAATTGCGAAAACAGTTGGTCACTTGACGAAAGTAAATCCGAAAATGATACCAATCGTTCTTGGTGGTGACCACTCGATTAGTTTTCCGAGTATAACGGGGTTTGCAAATAGTAAAGGAAAGGTCGGTATTATTCAATTTGATGCCCATCATGATTTACGTAATTTAGATGATGGTGGTCCATCAAATGGTACACCGTTCCGTAGTTTACTAGAAAATGATGTGATTACAGGAAAACAACTCGTTCAAATTGGGATTCGTAATTTTTCAAATGCACGAGCGTACCATGAATATGCAAAAGAGCATGGCGTGACAGTGTATACAATGAAAGATGTAAGAGAGCGAGAAATAAAAGATCTTATTTCAGAAAGTATTGAAGTATTAAGAAAACAAGGTGTGACTTCTATTTATATTTCTCTTGATATGGACGTATTAGACCAAGCGTTTGCGCCAGGCTGTCCAGCAATCGGTCCTGGTGGAATGGATAGTACAACTTTACTTGATGCAATTGAATTCCTTGGTAAAGAGCCACTCGTTCAAGGGATGGATATAGTAGAAATTGATCCAACTCTTGATTTTAGAGATATGACGAGTAGAGTAGCTGCGCAAGTGATTATGAGTTTTCTTTTAGCGCGAGAAACAGTTCGTAAGCAGGTTAGTATATAGACGTAAAATTAAAAGTGAATGTTCTCCTATACCTTATAAAAAACACATTACTACTCATATGTAGTAATGTGTTTTTATGTTAAATGAGAATGTGAAATTAGAATAGATATGTGTGTGGAAAATGTAACAAAATGCGGGTTTTTTAGTGTTTCTGTACAGCTTGAATTTTTATGTGTAAATAAATTGACATAGAAAATAATTTTGTGATATTATAAAAATTTTGCTAAAAAAATAAATGTGTGTTAAGATTGAGAAGGTTACCATATATGGAGGTGGATTATTTGTTTCAAATTGGCGATAACATCGTTTATCCAATGCACGGAGCAGGTATAATTAAAGCCATAGAAGAAAAGGAAATCTCAGGAGAAAAAAGACAGTATTATGTTATAAAAATGTCGGCTAGTAATATGGAAGTAATGATTCCTATGGGGAAAATATTGAATTCAAATATACGACCAGTTACAGATATAAAGGCATTAACAAACATAATAGATATTTTTCAGCATGGGGAATCAGATAGATTACTTACGTGGAAACAAAGGTATAAATTGAACACTGATAAAATAAAAACGGGTAAAATACAAGAAGGTGCTGAAGTTGTACGTGATTTATTACGTATGCAGAAAGAAAAAGCACTTAATGCAAGCGAAAAGAAAATGTTAGATAACGCACATGAATTTTTGATTAGTGAGCTGGGATTAATTGAAGGTATCACAGAAAATCAAATAAAAAGCTTTTGTTAAGATTCATTGTAGATAATGTATTACATCCCAAAAAAGATCTTGAATTTTTTGGGAATATAATTATAGAAAATCAATCATTTCAAAGACATTCAACTCTTTCAAACCACTTTTAGAGCATTAACCTCTTTTGTTATTACTACAATTTAATCCATTTTTATTTTTTAATTTCTTTTACGAATGTTCGAAGTTTAATTAAATAACTCGATAAAATAGTTACTTGATTTTTGCAATCCTGATTCACACTGGCACGGACGAGGAGCCGTAAGGATGAAAGAGAGGTAGGGCTTTCATTGTTTTAGGTATATAAGTTATTATTTTTAGAAGAATACTGAACCACTCCCACTTCTATTGTTAAGAGATTTTCCATATGTGAGGAGATAATAATTGTTTATTTTCTTTATTTAAAAGAGATAAACGAATTGTTAGCCTTATATGGTCAACTAAAAAAGGTTTCCTACTTAGGAAACCTTTTTAATTTTTGTTTTTATTATTCTATTTGTTTAATATTCGAATCTTTAATGTTAAAGACGTATAAATTGACGTTACTATTTAAAAGTAAGTATGATGCGATTATAGTAATTTTTTTATAAGGGGGAAGAAAAATGACAAGTTCAAACAATAAAGCAGCAAATATTTATGCAGGAACAAATATAAATAATTGGGGATCTTTTGAAAACATTGATGAAACAAAGGTGTTTGATCCGATTCAAATTGGATCTTGGTCTCTTCGTAATCGCATAGCGATGGCACCGATGACGAGATGTTTTGCAAATAATGAGACTGGGGTAGTTGGTACTGATGTAGTAGAGTATTACCAAAAACGTGCTGCGGATGGGATTGGATTAATTATTACAGAAGGAATTGTCATTAGCCCGAGAGCAAAAGGGAATCCAGGAGTGCCAGGTATTTATACACAAGCGCAAATTGATTCTTGGAAACCTGTTACAGAGGCAGTACATAAAGAAGGCGGAACGATTATTGCTCAAATATGGCATGTTGGACGTATGAGTCATCACGAAATAATTGGTGGTCAAATGCCGCAAGCACCGTCTGCTATTGCTGCGGAGGGTAATGTTCCGCGTTTTCGTAAACCGTTTGATATACCAGAAGCAATGACAATAGAAGAAATAAAAGAAGTTATCGGTCAATATGCACAAGCTGCAAAAAACGCAATCGAAGCTGGGTTTGATGGAGTAGAAATTCACGGTGCACATGGATATTTAATTGATCAATTTACTTATGAATTTGCAAATAAGCGCACAGATAAATATGGCGGGGACTTAAAGCAAAGGTTAACATTTATGAAAGAAGTAACGGAGGCTGTAATTGAAGCAGTTGGAGCTAATAAAACGCTGCTTCGCTTCTCTGCCTTTAAAGGTGATAACCCTGCCTATATGTGGGGAAACCCAGAATTTGCGATTGAAACTTTTGTAAATATGTTCAAAGAAGTTGGATTAACGATGATTCACCCTTCAACGATGAATTATACGCAAGTTATTGCTGACGGAAAGAATTTTCATCAATTAGTAAGAAAATACTGGGATGGTACTATTGTTGGGGTGGGTAATTTGAATCCGAAAGAGGCAGAAGAAGCATTGCAAGAAGGAACAATTGATGTAGCGGCGTTCGGAAGACCATTAATCGCTAACCCAGATTTTGTTCATCGAATTAAAAATGCTGAAAGTTTAGTTGAATATGACGCGAAAGAGCATCTTGCTACGTTAGTGTGAATAAGGATAAAAAGAGAACACATCGAGTGTTCTCTTTTTATTATGGAATTTCATATATAGGGGGAAGCGGAATGAGTGAAGCGCTACTCGTTATTATTAGTATATTGCTCTTTTTGATGCTACTTTTAATTGTCTTTTTTATCATTACATTTTTTATTAAAAAACGGACGCATCATTCTATATTAAAACTGCATCCATACTTAGGTAGAATGCGCTATTTACTCGAAAAAATAGGCCCAGAATTTAGGCAATATTGGTTTGATCATGATACTGACGGAAAGCCTTTTTCGCGCTACGATTTTCAAAGTGTTATGTTTCTAGCAAAATACCGTTCTGAAATACTTGGTTTTGGATCAAAACGGGATTTTGAGGAATCTGGCTATTATATTGCTAATACATTATTCCCCACATTAACAGATGAATTAAGTGTGAATCTCACGCAAGAACGTGAGGGGAAAAAGTATATGATTCATAAAGAAGGGTTATTTTCAAGAAGAGAAAAATTGACAGCGGATACAACAAACCTTTGGTTGTATGAAGAAGATGATGCAATTATAGTCGGCGAAAATCGTAAATATCCATGGAAACTGTATGGGATGTTTGGAGCGTCAGCTACATCTTACGGTGCGATTGGAGAAAATTATATTTTATCAGCTGGGTTTGGTGCAAAAATGGCAGGTGGTTCGTGGATTAATACTGGGGAAGGGGGCGTAATTCCAGAACATTTACATACGGGTGCGAATATCGTTGCGCAAATTGGTCCTGGATTATTCGGATACCGTGACGAGGACGGGAATTTTTCGATGAAGGAATTTATGGAGAAGGCGAAAGAAAGTAATATTAAAGCGTTTGAATTGAAATTTGGGCAAGGAGCAAAAATACGTGGTGGTCATTTAGAAGGACAGAAGGTAAATGAGAAAATCGCTTCCGTTCGGAAAGTACGAGAAGGTGAAACGATTAATTCGCCAAATCGATTTTCATTTATTAATAGTGCGGCAGAGGCTTTATATTTTATTCAAGATTTGCAAGAAAATGGTGGTAAACCAGTGGGCATGAAAATTGTAATTGGTCAACAGAAGCCTTTGGAAGATTTATTAAAAACAATGAAAGAATTAAACATCTATCCAGATTTTATTACAATCGACGGTTCAGAAGGTGGATCAGGTGCAACGTATAAATCGATGGCAGATAGTATGGGGTTACCGCTTATACCGGCATTACTTACATTTATTGATACGGCGAATCATTACGGTGTTCGGGATAAATTAAAGGTGTTTGCCTCAGGGAAATTAATCACACCAGATAAAGTAGCGATTGCTTTAGCTATCGGTGCAGATGCCGTAAATTCAGCACGCGGCTTCATGATGGCAAGTGGCTGTATTATGGCGCTTCAATGTAATTCAGGGCAATGCCCATCGGGTGTTGCAACTACGAATCCACACTACCAAAAAGCGTTAGATCCATATGAGAAGAAATGGCGAGTAATGAACTACATTATTAGCATGAGATATAGTTTGTTTTCATTAGCGGCAGCGGCGGGGGTAAAGAGCCCGCGCCATTTAACGAGAGAGCATATTGTGTTTAAAGATGAGATGGGGAGAGTAGTTCCACTTTCGGAATTGTTTCCTTCCGTAATTGGGAAGTAAATATGTAGCTGAACAAAAAATATGAGTAAAAAGTCATACATTTGTATGGCTTTTTTGGTTATGGGAAAAGTAGAAGTTTATTACATGAATGTTCCCGCTTGTCTGTTGCTCTTTTTCAAACAAATTATTTGATGGAGATGAGTTATCAGAATATTGTTTTTGATGAAAAAATGAAACGATATACGCATTGACAATAAAAACTAATTAGACTATAAT
>NZ_JBFPJI010000069.1:0-14680 GCF_040838205.1 Bacillus sp. S4 | reverse complement strand
CTGTTATATTATTTGTAAAGTGTCCTAACTGAGTATTAAGGATTTGTACATTGTTTGTAATTTTGTTGTTTTCTGTACTATACAAAATAAGTACTTTTGGCTTGGGTGATGTTTGTGCAGAGATATGTATAGGAAAGAGTAGTAAAATGCTAAAAAAGAGTAGTAGGAATTTTTTCATTTATATATGCTCCTAGTCTATATAGAATTCAATTTACAATTATATACAATAAATGAGTTGTAGTCCATGTAAGTTACATTTTTGTACGTATTTACCAACTGTTTTTTCGCAAAATCGGTCTAAAGCATGATGATAATATGTATAGTTATTTGCTATGATTGAAGGGTAAGAGAATGATAGAGTGTAGGTAATTGTAAAGGGAAGGCTGAAGGGGGACAAATTTCAGCGGAGAAAGAGGTAGAGGTAGTGAAGAAATTCTTTGTAGGATTTTTAGTTGTTCTTGGAGTGTATTTATATTTCCAAGGAAAGTCTGAAGGAATGGGTAAGCTAATGAATGAAACAAGCTATGTTGATTCAGAAGAAGTAAAACAGATGAAACAAATCATTATAGAGGAAGCAAAGAAAGTAAACCTTCCGGAATGGATACCTCTTACAATTGCCGAACATGAAAGTAGGTTAAATCCAAGAAGTGTTGGAGATAACGGAACTTCATTCGGATTGTTTCAATTACACCGCGGTGGTGGGCTTGCGCCAGATCATTTAACTGATGAAGAGCTGAAAGATCCACGTATAAATGCACAAATTGCAATGCCGCATTTAATGAAAGGTTATAAGCGCGGGGTGCAAAAAGGTTTGACTGATTTTGCATTACTGAAATATATAGCGAATACATCTGGATGGCCAGGGAATTTAGGACCAGAGTGGACGGATAACAATATGAAGTATAACATCGGATTAGAGGATGTATACTATCGAAATAAAGGTGTAATAAAAGAGTAGGTTTTCTATACCTACTCTGTTTTTTTATGAATAATTTCATCCTTTTCTCTCGTGAAATACTGCACTAGTTGTATTTTCACATCTTCTAGTTTTGTAGAAACTTGTGGTATTTTATATCCTACATACAACGGTGAAACTACAAATCTGGGAACAACTTTACAAATGATTTTCCTGTTTAAGTGATAGAAGAATAAGTTATAACTACTACACCCTTTGTGGAAATCTGTCAGTATGTAACGTACAGTTTGCTGAATATAATTTGCCATTTCATCTATAAATGCAATATCTTCAATGATGATATTAAATTCAGTAAAGCCGATAATAGGACGCTCTGAAATATTGAGTTCAATGCGTTCATTTTTTTGAACAATTACCCCTTGGAAATTTGCTTCCTCAATATTTTCAAGATAGTCTACATGTTTCATTCCGATAATTTGCATATGTGCATGATGCAAACTTCCGCCTGAAAATGGACCATGATTTTTGTATAAAATCACAGAAGTGAATTCTTCATTTTCCTGTAAGTTTAACCAATGGAGAATAGAGAAGCGAATTAGTTTTCTCATATGTTCTTCTGTATATGTTGCGATATGGTCTTCGCAATTATCTGTTTCGATTAGCACGGTTTGAAAGGTATCCTTTAATGTAGGAAATTTATTTTTTAACCAAATAATAGAGCCCTCAGTTGCTAAAATATCCGTTAAATTTTCTCTGTCACAAAAAGGACATGCAGCGCTTCTGTTCCGAATGCTTTCTGGTTTTTGTTTACCGATATCGTTTAAAAAATATAGTTGTTGTGTATCCATTTGTATATGCCCCTTTAAAATATATGTAAAAATCCCGCTTAATACATTCGGGAAAAGGAGAAGGAAATCCTTTAAAGGGAATAGGGAAAAATAAAAGACAAGATATCCTCATTGCAATAGGGTACCTTGTCTTTTATTTTTTCTTTAATAGTGTGTATGGATAATATAGAGCATTTTCATTTTGTTTCTTTTTTCTATTTTTTATTGTGTATAAGGCAATTGCTGTACTTGCGATTACAATAATGGCTTTCTTCATATTCATATACCCCTTTTTATTGTTGGTTTAATTCTTGGCTAACTGCTTTCGCATCAACTAAAGCATGTAAGATCATTTTTACCATGTTCATCATAGTTCTTTCCTCCCTTTTATAGTTCGTTTAGTTCTTTTACAACTGCTTGTCCGTTCACTAATACCTCAAAGATTGCTTTTACGATTTCTTTCATCATGATTGTTTCCTCCTTGTTTTTGTCTCTCTTGTTTACATCTTTATTGTATAGGGAGGCATCTTTTCGTACTATCGCTTTCCATTACGTGAACATAACAGTTTTGTAAGATTTGATGTCACTTATTGAAATGTTTAGTCTATCTTCATTATTTTCAGAAAAATGACTATTCAAACATAAATCGGGGAAGTATAATAAAGAAGTAAGTATTAAATTCCGTACGAAAGGAGTGAATGAGATGAAATGTTCTTTAGCTACGCGCGCAAAATTTTTAGATTATATCTATATTTGTCGTGCGATTTTTCATGATGCAGTTGTTAACGGGATACGTATGCCCTTTTTTAACAATTGCATAGTAGCTATTGAACGATAGAAGTCTCTTCACCCATTTTTGATAAACGTGTGAAAAGGGAGCTATTTGGCTTCCTTTTTCTATGACAAAAACCATGGGGAATGTTTCTTTCCCATGGTTTTTTATATTGAAAGGAGTACGGAAAATGACAATTTGCAGTGTAAATAATGTAAAGAAATCTTTTGGTGGAAACATCATATTTGAAAATATATCGCTTGAAATAAAGAATGGAGAACGTATTGGATTAGTTGGTCGTAACGGTAGTGGGAAGACAACTATCTTTCAGCTTCTAACAGGAATGGAGAGTTTGGATGCAGGAGCCATTCATATGAAGAAAGGTACATGCATCGGTCATGTAGCACAAATTCCAAAATTTAATAATGAAATGAATGTATATGATGTATTAAGCTCCGCTTTTAAAAAGGAAAAAGAGTTGGAGATAGAAATGCATGCTTTAGAAAAAAATATGGCGGAAGAACAGGAATCATCTGCTTTACAAAAATTGATGGAGAGATACGGAGTAATTCAAGAAAGGTACGCGTTTCTCGGTGGTTATGAAATAGAAGCGAATATTATGAAGGTAGCAAATGGTCTACAGGTGACGGAACTATTTCCAAGATCATTTATGGAGTTAAGTGGTGGAGAACAAACAAAAGTAAGCCTTGCGTATATGCTATTGCAGAAACCAGATCTACTTTTGTTAGATGAACCAACAAATCATTTGGACTTATTTGCAGTCGAGTGGTTAGAGCAATTTCTAAAAGAATATACAGGAACAGTTATGGTCATTTCGCATGATCGCTATTTCCTTGATGAAGTTGTAACGAAAATTTTTGATTTAGAAGATGGAGAAATTCACGTATATCATACGAACTATTCACAGTTTGTTGAGGAAAAGGAAGAAAGGCTGCTTCAAGAATTTCAAGCGTATCAAGAACAGCAAAAGAAAATAAAGAAAATGAAAGAAGCAATTAAGCGTCTACGTGAATGGGCAAATCAAGCGAATCCGCCGAATGAAGGATTGCATAAGAGAGCCAGAAATATGGAACGTGCATTAGAGCGCATAGAGAAACTAAAGAGACCCATTTTGGATAGAAAACAGATGGGACTTCAGTTTGAAGGGCAAGAGAGAAGCGGGAAAGATGTTGTTGTAATGAAAGAAGTGAGTAAAGGATTTGATGAACGATCTTTATTCGAGAAAGTAAATTTGCATATTCGTTTTCAAGAGCGCGCAGCTATCGTTGGACGTAATGGTACAGGAAAGACTACGTTATTAAAACTATTACTAAAAGAAATGCAGCAAGATGCTGGAGAAATTCGGATTGGTAGTAGTGTGAAAATCGGTTATTTATCGCAACATGCGTACGGGAATATGAAGAACAATGTATTGGAAGCTTTCAGAGATTGCGTGGCTGTAACAGAGGGAGAAGCAAGACATATATTAGCTCGTTTCTTATTTTATGGTCCAGCTGTTTTTAAGAAAGTAACGCAACTTAGCGGTGGAGAAAAAATGAGGTTAAGGCTCGCGCAACTTATGTATCAAGATGTTAACTTTCTTATTTTAGATGAACCGACGAATCATCTTGATATTGAATCAAGGGAAGTTTTAGAGGAGGCCCTTGAACAATATAATGGGACGATTTTAGCTGTTTCACATGATCGTTATTTCTTAAATAAATTGTTTGAAAAGACATATTGGATTGATGAGCACAAATTATTTGAGTTTGCAGGGAACTATGCATGGGCTCGTCAAAAGTGGGAAGAAAGAATTGAGAAACAAGTAGTAAAACAGAAGCAGCAACAGCAAGGGAATAAAGCGTTAGAAGTAATGCCTATAAAAAAGAAGAAGTCTAGGGATTTAGAGGCAGTTGAAAACGAGTTAATGCATATAGAAGAAGATATATATGCACTCGAATGTAAAATGGAAAATGTAGTTGATGTTGAAATGCTTGAACAATTATATGAAGAAAAAACGAAAAAAGAGTTTTTACGAGCGGAGTTATATAATGAGTTAGAGAATATTGTGGAGTAAAGAGTAGAAAGCTAATTCCTTTCAGTTTTGCTGAAGGGATTAGCTTTCTTTTTTATAATAATATTTTACGTAAAGGATAAAGTGAAACTTTAATCAGTGGGGGGTGTTCATCCCCCACTGATTATTAGTTGAACCAATCGGGCGTTTACGGGCAGTTAATCCCCCATCTAACTTCTTTACTCCAGCCGAATTTTGAGGTGGGAGTTTTACTGCCCGTTAATGCGGGATAAATAAAAAATGTGTTTCACGTGAAACAGTAATTTTGATAAATCTTTGTTACGCAATTTGCATAGGTTGAGAAACATACGAAAGAAGGAAAATAAACGTTATTAGAAGTGTTTTTGATAAGAGTAATTACAAAAGTATTGGCTAATTATTTCCCAAGACATAAGTGTGTGTAATAGAGACTTGGGGATTGAAGATAAAAAAGAAAGCAGAGTTACAGCTTTACGCGCTGAACTCTGCTTTCTTTTTGTGTGGTATCTTCCCTCGTTGAAATTATAATAGCGATCCCGAGCATAATAAAAAAAGCTAAAAAGAGGACGAACTTTGGGAAGAAAGGGAATAGTAATAACGCCCCGACTATCATGATTGTTAATAATACATAGTGCAGGACATATTGGAATAGGTTGTCCATATTTTCGCCCCCTTCTTGGTAGTTAATTGTTATTATTCTATGCGGGACTATTAGGTAATAGAAGGTGTTTTTTATTTTTTAAAAGAAATCAATTAGCCAGGATTGACATAACTAGTGAAAAGGAATAATCTTGAAATTAATTCATACTATTTTTATGTGAAAAATAAGAATAGTTACAGAAAGGAGCTTTATGTTACTACTCAATTAGAAAATAGGAAAGTAAGGGTGAGAATTATGCGAAAGGTCTTTAAAGGGTTATTTGCTACGTTTCTTAGTACATCGGTTTTATTAGCAGGATGCGCTCAAGAAGAGACAAGTACAAATAAAGCAACAAAGATGCCAAAAGTGAAAGATGAATTTATTAAAGCGAGTGACAAAGTAAAAAGTCCAGCAAAGGCAAAGGAAAGAAAAGATACTTTTGTAATTGGAATGCCGAGCCCTGGCGGGATATTCCTTCCGCATTTCATGGAGAATGGATGGGATGGCAATATAACGCAAGCTATCTTTGCTCCTCTTGTTGGACTGGATAAGGAAGGAAAACCAATCCCGATTCTAGCGAAGAAGTGGGATATTTCGGAGGATCAGCTTACATATACGTTACATTTGAAAGATGATGTAAAGTTTAGTGATGGTTCGCCGTTAACAGCGGACGATGTAGCATTTACATTAACGTTACTACATGACCAGACATATAGCGGAGCAACTGATATAAGTCAAACAGCAATAAAGGGTGGGCAAGCATATAAAGAAGGAAAGGCTACATCTATTGAGGGGATTCAAGTCATCGACCCGAAAACAATTACGATTACAACTGAAAAGGTAAATGCCCAAACATTATCATTAATTGGTGGAGAAGTTATATCAAAAGCTTATTACGGTAAAGAATATAAGCAAGGAAATTTAGAGTATTTAAAAGAGTTATACGGAAAACCGATGGGAGCAGGAGCTTATAAACTAGATAAATATATTCCAGGTCAAGAAGTTCGTTTTGTAGCAAATGAAAATTATTTTGAAGGTAAACCGAAGATTGAGCACTTTATTTATAAAATTACAAAAGGTGATACGAATTTGCAACAATTTCAAGCGGGAGAAGTAGATTATGATGGCTTCACGACAAATGCGGAAACGATTGAGCAATTAAAAGAGCTAGGTTTCGCTAATATTAATGTGTATACAGGAAGTTCTTACGGCTATATTAAAATGAATTATAAGAAGCCACACTTTAAAGATAAACGTGTACGCCAAGCGTTTATTTACGGATTAGAGCGCCAAAAAATAATTGATACGTATTTCCAAGGTTATGCTTCACTTGTTAATGTACCAATTACACCAGTTTCGTGGGCGTATACAGAAGAAGGAATCAATAAATACGAATATAATTTAGAAAAAGCGAAGAAATTGCTCGATGAAGCTGGCTGGAAAGCTGGGTCAGATGGTATTCGTGAAAAAGATGGCCAAAAATTGAAGGTAAGTTATTTTGCTTCTTCTGCAAGTAAAATCAATGATGTGATGATCCCCGTTATGAAAGAGGATTATAAAAAGATTGGGGTAGATTTCAACCCTGAATACATGGACTTTAATACGATGATTTCCAAGGTAATTAAAGGAAATTATGATTTAGCGATGGTCTCCACACCGATGATTGATGATCCGAGCGGAACAATTGAGGAGTTTGTTTCGACAAGTAAGCGTAATTATGATGGATATCATAATCCGAAAGTAGATGAATTAGCTAAGCAGGCATTAGAAACATTGGATATTGAAAAACGAAAAGAAATCTATAAAAAACTATATCAAGAGTTAAGTGAAGATCCACCTGTTATTTTCTTAAACAATAGTAAAGTCGTTTCTGCTCACAACGCACGAATTCAAGGATTACAAGAAGATAACTATAATGGTATATTGTTAAGTTTACCTAAATTGAATATTGCTCAATAATTTTTGGAGAACTCTCAAAATATTTATATAGAAATAATTGACAAAATATACTGAAAGATATAAGCTAATAACCATAAAGTCTACCGGAAAGGTCGGAATAAGATTGTTACCCCTCAAAAACATCTGTTTTTTTACGTTGAAAACCGACTTTTCCGATTGGCTATAAAATGTTGCTGTGGGAGGCATACATAAGGCAAGCAGTTCATAAGGTGTAATTATTAAAAAAAAGTTAGGGTGGGGACAATGAAGAAAAAGACAAAAAAATGGGCTGGTTTATTTTCAGTATTACTGAGTAGTTCGTTTGTGTTATCTGCTTGCGGGGGACAGGAGGATACGGCTTCTACAGAACCAGTTAAACAGCAAGATTTAAAAAATATAAAAATCGAAAAGATTGCTGCTACAGATAAGACGAAAGTGCCTGACAAAGCAAAAAGTCGAAAAGACACGTTAGTTGTTGGGATTAGTAAACCAGGTGGTGTCTTTTTACCATACTTCCAGCAAAATGGCTGGGATGGAAATGTAACTTCTGTTATTTTTGCATCTCTTGTATCGACAGATAAACAAGGAAAACCAACTCCAGAATTAGCTGAGAAGTGGGATGTTTCCTCTGATCAGTTAACATATACATTCCATTTACGTAAAGATTTAAAATTTAGTGATGGTTCACCGTTAACAGCGGATGATGTAGCGTTCACATTGACGCTTTTACATGATAAGGCATATGAGGGTGAAATGGATATTTCTCAATATGCTGTTAAAGGCGGAAAAGAATATAAAGAAGGTAAAGCAACTTCTATTGAAGGAATTCAAGTTGTTGATCCACAGACAATTAAAGTTACGACTGAAAAAGTTAATTCCCAGACACTAACTGCTTTAGGTGGCCCAGTGTTATCAAAAGCTTATTATGGAAAAGACTATAAACAAAATACAAGTTTAGATTATTTAAAAGGGTTATATGGAAAACCGATAGCTGCGGGCCCATATAAATTTGAAAAGTATATTCCTGGTCAAGAAGTTCGATTTGTAGCAAATGAAAATTATTATGCAGGTAAACCGAAAATTCCAAACTTCATTTATAAAATTACTGCTGGTGATACGAAGCTTCAATTATTCCAAACAGGTGAGGTTGACTACACTGGCCTAGGTACTGGTGATGAAGTTCTTGAACAAGCGAAAGGTTTACAATTCGCGAATATTCAAATCGAAACAGCAGCATCATTTAGTTATATTTATATGAATAATAATAAGCCGTACTTAAAGGATAAAAAGGTTCGCCAAGCACTTATTTATGGGTTAGATCGCCAAAAGTATGTTGATACAGCATTAAAAGGGTACGGTACAGTAGCTAGTGTACCAATCCATCCAACTTCTTGGGCTTATACGGAAGAAGGAGTTAATAAATATGAATACGATAAAGAAAAAGCGAAAAAATTATTAGATGAAGCAGGGTGGAAAGTTGGTTCGGATGGAATTCGTGAAAAAGATGGTCAAAAATTAAAGCTTTCTTATTTCGGCCCAAGTTCGGCTAAGGATAGTGATTTATTAATTCCAATTGCGAAAGAGAATTATAAAGAGATAGGTGTAGAATTTAATCCTGAATTTATGGACTTTAATACTATGCTGTCTAAGGTAAATAAAGGTGATTATGATTTAGCTTCTGTTTCGACACCGATTACAAGTGATCCAAGTGAAACAGCTGGTGAATATTTGTCTAGTGCAAATGAAATTAGCCTTGGTTACAAGAATGCAAAAGTAGATGAGTTAATTCAAAAAGGTATTGAAACGGTAGATATTGAAAAACGTAAACCAATCTATAAAGAGCTGTATAAAGAATTAAGTGATGACCCACCAGTCATTCTATTAAACTACCGTAGAACAATTACGGGTTATAACGGGAATATAAAAGGAATTGACCCTGAAAAATACAATAGTATTAGTGCAAACTTACCAGTATTATCATTTGAAAAATAACGATAAGAATGTATAAGTAGAAGGCATTTTTTCATCCGGCAATTAATAGTGCCGCTTTGAAAAAATGTTCTTCTATTTTAAGCATAAGATTGGAGAGAAAAAGGGTGAAAACATATATCATTCGTAGGTTGTTACAAATGATTCCTACATTGTTGGGTGCGTCAGTTATTATCTTTTTTTTGTTCGCGCTTCTTCCAGGTGACTATATTGATTCAAATCCAAAGATTACACCACAAAGAGCTGCGGAGCTTAGAGAGCTATATGGTTTAAATAAACCAATTGTTGAGCGATATTTCCACTGGCTAGGTAATGCATTGCAGGGGGATTTTGGTTTTTCTCTTCAATATCAAGAACCTGTAACATCATTGTTAAATAAATTCATATGGAATTCATTTATTGTTGCGGTTATTGCATTGTTCTTTATTTGGCTAATTGCACTTATTATCGGTGTATTTTCAGCAACAAAGCAACATTCCTTATTCGATAAGCTTGTAACAATTGGTGTTTTTGCAGCGATGTCATTTCCTTCATTCTTTATCGGTTTGTTTTTAATTAAAGTGTTCGCGGTTGATTTAAAGTTATTACCGATAGGCGGGATGATTGATGTTGGCAGTAATTCGACTGGACTTGCTTACGTAATAGAGGTTTCAAAGCATATGGTTTTACCGGTGTTTATTTTAACTCTCCTTGGAGTAGGCTCATTAACTCGCTATTTTAGAACGAGTATGTTAGAAGTTGTAAGGCAAGATTATATTCGAACGGCTAGAGCAAAAGGTTTAAAGGAGAAGACTGTTATTTATAAACATGCATTAAAAAATGCAATTTTACCGGCTATTACATTGCTTGCATTTGAGTTACCAGGATTGTTTTCAGGGGCAATTATTATTGAACAAATTTTCAACTGGCCAGGTATCGGCAATATTCAATTAGAAGCGCTTAATTTCCGTGATTATACAGTATTAATGGCATTTACGATGTTTCTTTCTTGTTTAACAATTGTTTCAAACTTTTTAGCGGATGTTGTATATGCAGTTGTTGATCCACGTATTCGGTTGAAGTAAGGGGGGAAAGAGATGGAAACTGTTACAGCAATTACAGAGAAAAAAGCAAAAAAGAAAAGACGGAATGAATCATCACCGTGGAGGCAAGCTTTTAAAAGGATAAAGAAAAATAAGATGGCACTTATAGGGTTTTATGCATTAGTTTTTATGTTTTTATTTTGTTTTATCGGTCCATTCTTTTCACCGTATGCATCCGGAAAAATACAAGTTGCGCTAATTAACAAACCACCTAGTTTTTCTCATTGGCTTGGTACAGATCAATTAGGAAGGGATATTTTAACAAGGCTTATGCAAGCGGGGCGGATTTCATTAACAATTGGCTTAGCTTCAATGGTTTTATCAGTTATACTAGGAGCTTTATTAGGAGCTATTGCAGGTTTTTATCGTGGCATCGTCGACAATATTATAATGCGTCTTGCAGATATTTTAATGTCGATGCCAGGATTACCCTTACTTATTATAATGGGAGCTATTTTATCAGAATGGAAAGTACCATCTGACTATCGTCTTTATGTCATTATGATTATTTTAAGTTTAGTAGGTTGGCCAGGGCTTGCACGTCTCGTACGAGGTCAAATTTTATCGCTTCGAGAACAATCGTTCATGCAGGCTGCTGATGTGTTAGGAATAAAAGATTACCGCAAAATTGTATATCATTTAATCCCAAATGTTTTACCAATATTAATTGTTGTATCAACATTAGGTGTTGCGGGTTCTATATTAGGAGAGTCTGCACTAAGCTATTTAGGTCTTGGTGTCGTTCCACCTACACCATCGTGGGGGAATATGATTAGCGCAGCAAACTCATTAATTGATTTCCAAAAGCGTCCTTGGTTATGGATTCCACCCGGTTTTGCAATTTTTATAACAGTTGTATCAATCAATTTACTGGGCGATGCACTTCGTGATGCATTAGATCCAAAGATGAAGCGGTAGGTGAGGAAGCATGAGTAAAGCAGTAGTAGAGATAAAGGATTTACAAACACACTTTCAGACGGAAGAAGGGACAGTAAAGGCTGTTAATCATGTTAGCTTTTCAGTTCGGGAAGGTGAAACAGTTTGTGTAGTAGGCGAATCAGGTTGCGGGAAAAGTGTAACGGCCTTATCTATTATGGGACTTATTGCTGAATCTGGCGGCATCGTTGGTGGCGATATTCTTTATGAAGGAAAAAGCCTTTTAGGAATGAAAGAGAAAGAACTTCGTAGTTTAAGAGGAAATGATATTGCGATGATTTTCCAGGAACCGATGACATCGCTTAATCCAGTCTTCACTGTTGGAGAGCAAATTGTTGAGACGTTAAGAGAGCATGAACTACTTAGCAAAAACGAAGCATACAAAAAAGCAATTGAATTAATTCGTAAAGTTGGTATTGCTCGTGCTGATGAAATTGTCCATTCTTATCCGCATGAACTGAGCGGTGGAATGTTACAACGTATTATGATTGCTGTTGCACTTAGTTGTAATCCAAAGTTATTAATTGCAGATGAACCGACAACAGCTCTTGATGTTACGATTCAAGCGCAAATATTAGACTTATTAAGACAAGTAAAAGAGGAATTTAAAACGTCTATCTTATTAATTACACATGATCTAGGTGTTGTAGCGGAAATGGCCGATTACGTTGTTGTTATGTATGGTGGTAAAGTCATTGAAGAAGCTCCAGTAGTAGAGCTATTTCAAAATCCTAAACACCCATATACGAAAGGGTTGCTAAAATCAAAACCAGTAATGGGGAAACGAACAGATAAACTTTATTCTATTCCAGGGCAAGTTCCAAATTTAGTTGGCTTAGATGAATTTTGCTACTTTAGTGGTCGATGTGAACATTGCATGGAAATATGCAAAAATGAAGCGCCAAATCTTAATGTGCATGATGAGGATCATAAAGTAGCTTGTTGGTTATATGAGGAGCGTGCTGGGCAATGAGTGAACCATTATTAGAAGTGAAGAACTTAAAAACGTATTTTCCGATTAAGGGCGGCGTATTTAGTAGGACGATTGGACATGTGAAAGCGGTAGATGGGGTAAGCTTTACAATTGATAAAGGAGAAGTGTTTGGCCTTGTAGGAGAGTCTGGAAGTGGGAAAACGACGATAGGGAAAACAATTCTCCGTCTCGTTCAAAAAACAGAAGGTGAAGTGAAATTTAAAGGTCAAGATGTTCATGCTTTCTCAAAAGAGGAGCTGAGAAAGCATCGTCCTAATATGCAGCTCGTCTTTCAAGATCCATTTAGCTCATTAAATCCAAGAATGAGAATTGGAGAAGCGCTTGGTGAGCCAATGTTGGCTCATGGGCTAGCGACGAAAGAAAATGTCCGTGAAAAGGTGATAGAAGTATTGGAGTTATGTGGTTTAGCGCCGTATCATATTGACCGGTACCCTCATGAGTTTTCTGGTGGGCAACGTCAGCGTATCGTTATTGCAAGGGCAATGGTATTAGATCCAGAATTTATTGTGGCTGATGAGCCTGTCGCGGCGCTAGATGTATCTATTCAAGCGCAAATCATTAATTTGTTTAGTGAATTACAGGAGAAGAAGGGACTATCCTATTTATTCATTTCACATGATTTAAGTGTTGTAGAGCACTTATGTACGAAAATTGGAATTATGTATTTAGGAACGATTGTGGAAACAGCGCCGCGTGATGAGCTATTTGCAAATCCGCTTCATCCATATACAAAAGCATTATTATCAGCAGTACCAATACCTGATCCAACGGTTAAGCGGGAACGGATTATTCTAGAGGGGGATATTCCAAGTCCTGCAAATCCGCCATCAGGTTGCCGTTTTCATACACGCTGTCCGTTTGCTACAGATGTTTGTAAAACGAATGTACCAGAATTCCGTAATGTGGGCGAAGATCATTTTGTTGCTTGTCACCATGTGTAAAAAAAGGACTCTTTCAAAAAATGAAAGAGTCCTTTTTTTATTTACTAGATGAGGTTTGTTTCAATACAAATTGCTCGATTGCATGAGCAACACCATGTTCGTTGTTTGTTAATGTTACAACGTCACATAGTTTTTTTACATCTTCTTCGGCATTTCCCATTGCTATAGATAAACCAGCAACTTGTAACATTGGCACGTCATTAAAGTTATCGCCGATTGCAACAGTATCTTCAATTGGTATATTGAAATAAGCTGCCATTTCTTGCAAACCATTGCCTTTATGACCATGCTTATCCATAATTTCTACATTAGTAGGAGCTGATGCCGTAACTGAAATGTCCGTATCTTCTTGTAAAGTTTGTAATAGCTGTGAACGATGAGCAGCATTAAATGTTAAAATGAAGAATTTAGATATTTCTAATTCTGGATTATTTACGACATCCTCTATTTTTTGGAAATCAGTAATTAAGTTAGATTTCTTTTGTTTTTCTGTAATTCTTTCAAGTTCCTCAAGTGTAACATCTAGTGTATGTTTATTTTCTTCGAATGCCTGCATGACTTGACATTGCCATGTATAAGGAGAATAAACCCCTTTATTTGTGTACAACTTATATGGGAAACCCTCAGATTCTAGTAATTTTGCAAGCTTGTATACTTTATCATTTTGTAAACAACGCGAGTTAATTACTTTTCCGTCCACATAAACAATTGCCCCATTGCTTGCTCCAACTGGAAGAGATAGTTTATATTCTTCCAATAATTTCAAAGCATCCTCTTTCGCACGGCCAGAACAAATCATTACAATATGACCAGCTTCTTTTGCGGTTTGGATAGCTTGTAAGTTCTCTTTGGAGATTTCAAGATTAGATGATAGTAGTGTACCATCCATATCTAGTGCGATTAATTTCAAAATGACCACCTCTTTGTTTCCATTATACATAGTTATATAGAGGAAACATATAAACTTATCTTGGAAAGATAGTATTTTATCCCGCATTAATTTGCCAGTAAAAGCTCGATTGGTGAGGGGGAATAATCAGTAGGGAATGGAACCCTTGCTGATTAAAGTTTCACTTTGTTTTGTAACAAAATAGAGATGAATAATATTATATTTCGCTTTATGACCGTAATGTTACACTAGTGTTACGAACATGATTGTAGTAGAAAACGCATTAAAACAAGGTTTTTGAGTGTTTATTTAAAAAAACGTAAAAAAAGTGTAATAAAATTTACGTAATTATATTGCAACGTAATAATACTTATGTTACATTAATGTTACAAACGTTACGTAATTAATTTCAATGTAACGTTAATATGAAAACTATGAACTAATCATTTCTTAGAAATTACATATAGATAACTTATAAAAAGGAGAATGAATGATATGAACAACGAGCAAGTATTAAACGTAACAAAAGGTGACTTCTTAGGATCAGCAAGCGGAGCAGTAGTATTAACAGCATTAATCGTATTTCTTTCAAGCGTATTAGTATAATAGAAGCTTTGTAACAAAAATAAGAGAAGGGAGAATGAAAATTATGAACAACGAGCAAGTATTAAACGTAACAAAAGGTGACTTCTTAGGATCAGCA
>NZ_JBFPJI010000068.1:0-14720 GCF_040838205.1 Bacillus sp. S4 | reverse complement strand
CTTTAATATAATCTTTTTCGTTTAATGCCATTAGTATTTTAATTTGCTCAGTTGTTGTTTTTAGTTTGTTACGATACATGAAGTAAATAATGCCTAATGTAACGATAGCGATGATAAGTACAATTGGAGCTAAGTTAAGTAAAAAGGCATTAAAGTCTAAATGCTTATTAGCCGATCCAATCATAATGTTAGGCGGATCACCGATTAGTGTTGCTGTTCCGCCTATATTTGAAAATAGTACTTCTGAAATTAAATAAGGAACAGGATTTATTTTTAAAATACGTGTAATGGATAGTGTAACAGGTACGATTAATAATACGGTTGTTACGTTGTCCAAAAATGCAGAACCGACAGCGGTTAATAGGGATAGTAATAATAAAATGCGGATTGGTTTTCCGCCAGCTGCTTTTGCTGCTTTAATAGCTACAAATTCAAATACGCCCGATTGACTCGTAATATGTACGAGAATCATCATCCCAATTAAAAGGGTGATCGTTTCCCATTGAATATGTGATGTGAAAGCAGTATGTAAATCTACAATTCCAAAAATAATCATAATAGCAGCACCGAATAATGCGATTACAGCACGATTCAATTTCTCAGAAATAATAAAACCGTACGTGACTAAAAATACGGCAATTGCAAAATAATATTGCCAATTTGCTACTTCATGTGCTGAATGTTCCAAGCATGTCACCTTCTTTAAAGTATGTATTCAATTGTAAAAATGCATCCCTCTGCGTAATTTATATTGTAGCAAATTCAAAAAAGAAAGAAAACTATTTAACAAAGTGAAGGAAAAAATGTGATTTTTACATATCATATAAAAAATATAAAAAACACAGTGCAAATTATTAGGAAAAGTGAGCGTTGTCCTCTAATATAGAGATAGCAATTTACATTATTTTTGCGTAAAATGGTTTAAAGAGGTGAATTCCGATGGAAATAGTAAAAGATAGTTCTCTTATTCAAAATGAAATTGAACGTTTTGTAAATAAAGATGTATATATTCATTTAGAAACAACAAACGGAGCGTATGCGTCACACTTTAATGAAAAGTTGATGACAGTTGGAGCATTCATTCGAAATGCAATTATCCGTTTTGAACGCGGGAAAATAACTGGAACCAACCCATACCGAGTTGGTTTGAAAATGGATCATGGCTGGGTATATGCAGAAGGCATTACGCACTGGGAAGTAGACGATAAAGAGCGTTTATTACTAGCAGGTCATGATAATCAAGGCCGCTTAGCGGTAGCGCTTGAGTTAAGCTTAACACCATTTAAGTAAGAAGGAGGGAAACTTATGGAGAGACATGTACTTGTTGTATTTCCGCATCCAGATGATGAAGCATTTGCTGCGGGAGGAACAATTCGCTTATTAACAGATCAAGGAGTACCTGTAACGTATGCATGCGGTACTCTTGGACAAATGGGACGTAACATGGGGAAAAATGTATTCGCTAACCGTGAAACGATTCCAAATATCCGTGAAAAAGAATTAAAAGATGCATGTGAAGCGATGGGGATTCAAGATTTAAGAATGCTCGGTTTCCATGATAAAACGTTAGAATTTGAAGATGTTGATTTTGTTGCAGATAAAATCGAAGCGATAATTCAAGAAGTAAATCCATCTCGAATTATTACATTTTATCCAGAACACGGCGTACATCCAGATCATGATGCATTTGGCCGTGCTGTAGTTCGCGCTGTATCACGTATGCCAAAAGAAGAGCGTCCAGTCATTCATGCAGTTGCGATTACGAGAAATCGCGAAGCAGTACTCGGTGAGCCGGATGTTGTAAATAATATTAGTGAAGTATTTGAACATAAATTAGCTGCACTAGGCGCGCATCGTTCACAAACAGAAGCAATGCTTGAAGAAACACATGCAAAAATAAAAAACAAAGATGCAGCAACATTAAAATGGCTGCAACTTGAACAATTTTGGACTTATAAATGGGAGTAGGCTAGAAGGATATCTTCTAGTATCTCTTACATATAAAAAGCGCCGTCACTTGTGATGGCGCTTTTTTGTGCTATTGTTTCGTACTAGCCAAATACATGAGCATGTGGAATTTTTCGTCTCTTACATGATAATCGAAATAAGGTCCTGGATCTGTACAGTAACCGATATTTTCACTTTGCGTGATTTGAAATTCGTGGCCTGATAAATTTTCTTCTAAGTATTTTGGATGTAAAATATGTTCGTGAGAATTTGGATATAAGGCTGAAATGTTTTTCAAGGATTTGGCCGAACTATCATAATATGAGTATCCGCCGACAATTGTTGAACTGTTATGTAAATAATTTTTTAGAACGTGAATTGGGAACTGCGGATTGAGCAGTGAAAAATCAGTTACTGAAAAACTATCCACAAAAACATCGATGCTAAGCGGTTTTAATGGCAGATTTAAATCGGAATTCAAAATATAAAGGACGCGTGGCTTCGGATTCATACGCTCAATTCTGTTTCTAACCTTCTTGAGCATCGCAAGTGAATAGCCACTGAATACATAGGACGCGCTTGTTTCAAGAACATCGATATATTTGGGTAGTGATACGAAAGCGTCAACGTTTGTTTCCACAATTAATTTGTTTTTCAAATCTATATTTTGTAGAACTTTTTGAAACTGAAAATTAATTTTTTCAAATAAGTTAATCATTTTGGGATTGATCTCTTTAATCGTTTCTTTATCGTAAAAATAAGATGGATAAGGAGACGTCTCGTACAAATTCGCGGTAATGATAATACCTTCCTCGATAGCAGCCTCGTATCCACAGCTACAAGTTAAACGCCCCGTGTGAATGTAAACTTTTTTAATCGTTACATCTTCCATTTCAAGTGGAATACGGCACTTCGGACAATAGAGCAAATTTACAAAATCAAGCGGGATTCCTGTAATATTCTCTTCTTTGGATGAAGGCGAGCTAGTTTGAGCTGCTTTTTCAATCAATTGGATAGCTTTTGATATGTCTTCTTTTTTCTTGGTTAGCTCGTCCTTTTTATCAATGAGCAAGTTGTTGTAGTAGTCGATATCCTCATGGTCTGAGAAATTTGTGACACGCCGATATGATAAAATTCGTTGGATTTCTATCAATGAAAAATGAAATTTTTTCAGCTCACTAATAAAAGTCATGTCGTCGAAACACAATTGGTTCATTTGATACTGGGTGTTTTTTTTGTCTGGTATTAATAATCCTAGTTCAATGTAATAACGAACGGTATCAGTCGTAACATGAAAAAGCTTCGCAAATGTACCAATTTTCATAGATGTCCCCCCAATGAAAAAAGTGGAGTTACTCCATTTTTTTCGCAAAATGACTTCAAAAAACTCTCAAATGGCTATTGACGTGGAGGAAACTCCAAGTCATATTATTAATTCAATAAATGTGAATATTTTGAATATTTTTGACTGTATTGTAACATACATGTCACGAAAGGAGAAGGATTAGCTATGGATAAGATGGATCATATGGATACTCTCTCACTATGGACAGCGACTGCAAACAGCTATGACAAAGGAAAACCTCTTGAAGGAAATGAAGAGGCGGATGTTGTCATTATTGGCGCAGGTTTCACAGGTCTTTCTTCTGCATATCATTTGCAAAAGTTAGGGAAGAGTGTCATTGTCCTTGAGCAGGAAACAATCGGATATGGCGCAAGCGGTCGCAACGGCGGGATGGTATTGCCGGGATATAAGTCAACGATGCAGGAGCTTGCCAAGAAGTATGGTGCCGAAGAGGCGAGACAGCTTAACGATCTTTCGCTGCTTAGTGTTGAATTAGTTAAAAACATTATCGACGAGCATCAAATCAACTGTAACTTTAGAAAGACAGGTCACATTGTGGCGGCTTACAAAGCCAAGCATTTTGAAGGGTTGAAACATGAAAGTGAATACTTAAACAAAAATTTCGGATACGAATCAAGCGTGCTTAATCGAAGTCAGTTGCATCAAGAGATTGATTCCCCGCATTATCATGGCTGTTTAGTCGACAATTCGAGTTACTCATTCCAACCACTGAACTATGCAATTGGTTTGGGAGAAGCAGCTAAATCGATCGGCGCAAAAATCTTTGAGCATTCGAAAGCACTATCTATTGAGTACGGCCGAAATAGTGTGAAAGTTGTAACAGAAAAAGGTGCTGTTACTGCGAAAGACATTATTGTGGCTACAGATGGTTACTCTGGAAAAATCATGACTGAACTGAATAAAGGCGTACTGCCAATTTCGGCACGTATTATTGCTACTGAACAGCTTCCAGAATCACTGGTGAATGCCGTCATTCCTAAAGATCGCATGGTTTTTGATACAAGCAGTTTCCTTTACTATTTCAGGCGCACACCAGATAATCGGATCATATTTGGCGGTGGCGATATTCGTCCAAACTTAGGTGATGCTGTTTATCAAAATGTTTACGATGCCATGGTTAAAATGATGCCAAAACTAGAAGGAAGCAAGATTGATTACAGGTGGGGTGGATTTATCGGGGTTACAATTGATACGTTCCCGGTTATCGGTAGATCCAAAGAAGGCGCATATTTCGCAACGGGTTATACGGGCCATGGCGCGTCTCTCTCGACATTGTTTGGTAAGTTATTGGCACAATGGATTGTTACGGGGAGTGCAGGTGGATACCGATTTGAAAAGGAACGCCTCAAATCATTCCCATTCTATAATCAGAAAGCGATGTTGGTCAATATAGCACATATTGGTTTCAAACTGGTAGATATTATCGCGTAAAGGAGAGGTCTTTATGGAAATTAACATGTTCATTGACGGGAAATGGGTAGAAGCATTATCGGGTGCTAGACGAAACATTATCAATCCTGCAACGGGAGAGGTTATCGCAACGTCTGCTCATGGATCAGCAGATGATGCGAAGATAGCAATTAAGGCGGCTCGTAAAGCGTTTGACAGCGGAATCTGGTCGGATTTATCGGCTGATGAAAGAGCTGACTATCTATATAAGATTGCAGACCGTCTTGAAGAGAAGACAGCTGAAATTGCCCGTTTGGAAACTGCAAATAACGGTAAGGTTATCCGTGCAACAACCCATGTAGATATTCCGGTATCGATTCAATGTTTCCGCTATTATGCTGACTTGATCAGGGGTATGAAAGAGGAATCCTACACTCGTGCTGATTCTTCGGAAACAATTATTATTCATGAACCGATTGGTGTTTGTGGACTTATTGTACCTTGGAACTTTCCGCTTATGTTAGCTGTTTGGCAAATTGCTCCTGCACTTGCCGCAGGGAATACAATTGTAATTAAGCCTGCTGACGTCACTCCTGTAAGCGTATTCAAATTATTTGAAATTATCGAAGAGGTTGGACTTCCGGACGGAGTGGCAAACTTGGTATTGGGACCTGGCTCAAAGGTTGGGAATGAGCTTGCAGAGAGCCATGATGTTGACAAAGTTGCCTTTACCGGTGGAACAAAAACAGGTCAAAGTATTATGCGCGCAGCTGCGGGCAATATGAAAAAAATCACACTTGAACTAGGTGGTAAATCTCCACTTATTGTGTTCGACGATGTGGATTTTGAAACCGCAGTCGATAATGCGATGTTTGGTATTTTCCACAATGCTGGGCAAGTTTGTTCAGCTGCATCCCGTTTGCTTGTACAAGAGACCATTTACGATAAGTTTGTTGCAAGATTGGCCGAGCGTGCGAGCAAAATTGTAGTTGGCAACGGAGAAAGCGAGAACATCGAAATGGGAGCCCTCACAAACGAGTCTCATATGAATGAAGTTTTACATTATATTCAGAGAGGGATCGAAGAAGGTGCAAAGTTAGTTTGTGGTGGTAAGCGCTTAACAGAAAATGGGCTTGATCGAGGATTTTTCATTGCACCAACAATCTTTGCTGATGTAAATGCGAATATGTGTATTGTTAAGGAAGAGATTTTTGGTCCAGTCCTTGTTGTACAGAAATTTAAAGATGAGGAAGATGCCATCCGAAAAGCGAATGATTCCATTTATGGATTAGCCGGTGCTGTATTTACTGAAGATATGGACCGAGCAAAACGAGTTATTAGTAAACTGCGTGCGGGAATTACTTGGATTAATAGTTATCATCTCGCTTATGTTGAAGGCCCTTGGGGCGGATATAAGCAAAGTGGAATCGGCAGAGCGTTAGGTACTGTTGGGCTAGAGCATTTTATGGAAACGAAGCAAATCAATATCCACCAGCATGCCAATCCTGTAGGTTGGTATGCGAATTAATTGAGCAAAACGTGCTATATAAATTATTTATAAGGGGATATGCTCATGAAAATAGTGGACAACGGTCCGTCATCAAAAATAGAGCAACCAGAAGTAATGAACAAGCCGGTGGATGATTCAGTGCTAGGAACCAAAAGTATTCCGTTACTATATTTACGGTTTGCTTTGGCGGGAATTATGGCTAACGTAATTTTAGGAGTTGTATCGGTTGTTGATGGCTATTTCGTCAGTGGCTTTCAGGAGCTGGAAGTCGAAGGGATCGGAATTGGATTTACGGTCATGGTTATTACCCGTATGATTGGTGTTCTTTTAGGTGTAGGAGCCGGAGCGGTCATTTCACTTCGACTTGGAAAAGGCAAGCTAGAGGAAGCTAGAGGTATTATGGGACAAACTTTATGGTTTACTCTTTTCCTTTCCACTTTGTTAGCCATACTTGGATTGATCTTTGAAAATGATATTATGATTTTATTCGGAGCAAGTGATGAAGCGCTTCCATACGCAGTGCAATATAGCCGACTGCTATGGATTTCGTTGCCATTAACGATATTGGCCGTTGTATTAAGTATTTTAGCTAATATCGATGAAAAGCCTATATTATCAATGAACAGTTGGTTAGTCGCAGCGGTGGTTGCTGGGACTGCAGAATGGATTATGGTAGTGAAGTATGACATGGGGATGATGGGTTCTTCATGGGCTAATACGATTTCGCAATCGATTCCTGTTCTCCTAATCTTTTATTTCTGGTTTGGTAAAACAAAACTTAAGCCGAAAATGAAAGATATGATGATTAATCTCAAGAAGATTGGTGAAGTAGTTTGGACGGGCTTTGCATCTTTCTCGAGTCAGTTCATGATGTTTATTGCAATTATTTTCACCAACAACTTACTGCAAAGCTACGGTGGTGGTTTGCACGTTGCAGCTTTCACGATTCAAAACGGTTACATTACAAATCTCCTCGCCTTAGCAGCGCTCGGTGGGATGACAGGACTTCAACCGATTATTAGTTATAATTACGGTGCGGGCAACCTTGATCGTGTGAAACAAGCAATTAAGATGGGACTCATTTTTACAGTTTCCTTCTTTGTAATTGTGACAGCCATATTAATCATTTTTGCAGATCCAATTGTGGCATTTTTTTCCGGTGGTAATCCTGAATTACAGAAACTGGGCATTTGGACGACAGTTATATTCAATTGTTTGTTTACGCTTAGTGCAGTCAGCTTGCTTATCTCTGGTTATTTCGAATCACAAGAGAGAAACTGGTCCGCAACGTTTATTAGTGTAAGCAAAATATTGTTGTTCATGTTACCGTTTCTATTTATTTTCCCGAAATTCTGGGGTGTAGAAGGTGTATGGTACGCTGCTCCTGCTGCAGAAATTCCAGGTGTTCTCATTGCCATATACTTTATGAAAAAAGAGTTTAAACGTTTAAAAAATACAAATGTTAAGGCAGTAGATTTATAGACTTATTCCTTCAAAATTACCAATACGAAAGAGAGAGGATTGTCATGTTTTTTGTGAAAAAACTTACAGCAGAAGAAGCAGAGCAACTAGGTGCCAACGCATGGGAACCATGGGTAGGCGAACCGAATAAAGGAACGTGGCATGTAGAAGAGCAGGAAGTTTTCTATGTGACAGATGGTGAAGTGTTTATTACTGTTGATGGGGAAAAGTATCATATTACAAAGGACTGGGTCGTTTCCTTAGCTAAGGATCTTGTTTGTGAATGGGATTGCCCAGTATTTCTGAAAAAGAATTATAAGATGAACCATGAGATTAATCTAAAATAATGTGAACTGGGGAGTGGACAAATGCTAAGCAGATGACTGCTCCTGTGTATTCAATGGATAAGATTAAGATTAGTAATGTTGAAGAAATGTATGCAAATAAGTTTACATACCGTCAAATGAATGCGCTTTCTTTTGTGAGTGTAATAAATACATAGGACGGTTATTTTAAAATAGGAGGCTTCACCATGGTAGTAATGAAAAATGTACAAACGTTGAAAAATTATATTGGCGGACAATGGATAGAATCTACAAGTAAACATGTTGAAGATGTACCAAATCCAGCAACAGGAGAGATTATTGCTCGTGTGCCTCTTTCGACTAAAGAAGATGTAGATAGAGCTGTAGCAACTGCTAAAGAAGCATTCAAAACATGGAGAAAGATCGCTGTTCCTCGGCGTGCTCGGATTCTATTTCGCTATCAACAGCTATTGATTGAAAACTGGGAAGAGTTAGCTAAACTCGTAACCTTGGAAAACGGAAAAAGTTATCAAGAAGCATACGGTGAAGTACAGCGGGGGATTGAATGTGTTGAATTTGCCGCAGGCGCACCCACTTTAATGATGGGAGAACAACTTCCCGATATTGCTACTGGTGTTGAATCAGGGATGTATCGTTACCCGATCGGAGTAATCGCAGGAATAACGCCATTTAACTTTCCAATGATGGTGCCATGCTGGATGTTTCCACTCGCAATTGCATGCGGAAATACGTTTGTATTAAAACCATCTGAAAGAACACCGCTATTGGTTAATCGCATAGCTGAACTGTTTAAAGAAGCAGGTCTTCCAGATGGAGTACTAAATATTGTGCATGGTGCACATGACGTCGTTAACGGCATTCTTGACAATGAGGATGTGAAGGCTGTATCTTTCGTTGGTTCCCAACCTGTGGCTGAGTATATATATAAAACAGCAGCAGCTAACGGCAAACGTGTACAAGCTCTTGCAGGGGCAAAAAATCATTCGATCGTCTTAAAAGATGCGGACCTTAGTTCTACAGTGAAAGAAATTATAAATGCTGCTTTCGGTTCAGCTGGTGAACGATGCATGGCTGCGGCTGTTGTTGTCGTGGAAGAAGACGTTGCAGATGAGCTCGTTAATAGACTGCTTCAAGAGGCTAATGCAATTACGATTGGTAATGGCCTGGAAGAAGGTGTTTTCCTTGGTCCTGTTATTCGTGAAGGACATAAAGAGCGGACACTCGGATACATTCAATCCGGTGTAGAGCAGGGAGCGACACTTATTCGTGACGGACGTGAAGATGATGCAGCAAACGGTAACGGTTATTTTGTTGGCCCAACAATTTTTGACAATGTGACACAGGAAATGAAAATTTGGCAAGATGAAATCTTCGCACCGGTTCTTTCTGTTGTACGTGTAAAAGACTTGGCGGAAGCGATTCATGTTGCTAATGCATCACCGTTCGCAAATGGTGCATGCCTATACACCGATAGTGCGAAAGCTATTCGTGAATTCCGTGAAGAAATTGATGCAGGTATGCTTGGGGTTAATCTTGGAGTTCCCGCTCCAATGGCATTCTTCCCATTCTCAGGTTATAAGAAATCCTTCTATGGTGATCTTCATGCAAATGGAAAAGACGGCGTAGAATTCTATACTCGCAAGAAAATGCTTACGGCTCGTTATTGAAAGAATGATATGAAATCATAAAAAAATAGAATGGAGTTGGTGATTGTGCAAGCGACAGAGCAAACACAAAGTTTGAAAAAAACAGATGAAAAGTACCTTTGGCACGCAATGAGAGGAGCAGCCCCTAGTCCAACGAATTTAATTATCACAAAAGCAGAAGGGGCATGGGTGACGGATATTGATGGAAACCGTTATTTAGACGGTATGTCCGGTCTTTGGTGCGTGAATGTTGGGTATGGCCGAAAAGAGCTTGCAAGAGCGGCTTTTGAACAGCTTGAAGAAATGCCGTATTTCCCTCTGACACAAAGTCATGTTCCTGCTATTAAATTAGCAGAAAAATTGAATGAATGGCTTGGTGACGAATACGTCATTTTCTTTTCTAACAGTGGATCGGAAGCAAATGAAACAGCGTTTAAAATTGCTCGTCAATATCATCAACAAAAAGGTGATCATGGACGCTATAAGTTTATTTCACGCTATCGTGCTTACCACGGTAACACAATGGGGGCTCTTGCAGCAACAGGTCAAGCACAGCGAAAGTATAAATATGAACCACTCGGGCAAGGATTCTTGCATGTAGCACCGCCTGATACGTATCGCAATCCAGATGATGTTCATACACTGGCAAGTGCTGATGAAATCGATCGTGTCATGACATGGGAGTTAAGCCAAACAGTAGCCGGTGTGATTATGGAGCCAATTATTACCGGGGGCGGAATTTTAATGCCTCCTGATGGATATATGGAAAAAGTAAAAGAAATTTGCGAGAAGCACGGTGCGTTGCTCATTTGTGATGAAGTTATATGTGGATTTGGACGGACAGGGAAGCCATTTGGATTTATGAATTATGGCGTCAAACCAGATATCATTACAATGGCAAAAGGTATTACAAGTGCGTATCTTCCTTTGTCAGCAACAGCAGTTAGACGAGAGGTTTATGAGGCATTCGTAGGTAGTGAAGATTATGATCGCTTCCGCCATGTAAATACGTTCGGAGGAAATCCTGCTGCTTGTGCTTTAGCTTTGAAGAATTTAGAAATTATGGAGAATGAGAAACTCATTGAACGTTCCAAAGAATTGGGTGAACGACTGTTATATGAACTTGAGGATGTAAAAGAGCATCCAAATGTAGGAGATATTCGCGGAAAAGGCCTTCTTTTAGGTATTGAACTAGTGGAAGATAAGCAAACAAAAGAACCAGCTTCTATTGAAAAGATGAACAAAGTCATCAATGCTTGTAAAGAAAAAGGTCTAATTATTGGTAAAAATGGTGACACGGTTGCAGGTTACAATAATATTTTGCAGCTTGCGCCTCCATTAAGCATCACAGAGGAAGACTTTACTTTTATCGTTAAAACAATGAAAGAATGTTTAACTCAACTTTAATTAATTATTGATAAATCTTGTTAAAAAGCGGAAGAGCTTATTGAAAGATATAACTTTAAATACTGAATGAATTACTCGAAAAGAGTAATTCCGAAAGGGTTGAGTTTATGAAAGCTGATGTTGTATTGATAAATGGAGAAGTTATTACAGTAGACCGAAAGAATACAGTAGTCGAAGCTGTAGCAATAAAAGATAATCGTATCGTAGTTGTTGGCTCAAATCAGGAGGTTAAGAGTTTTATAGGAGAAAAAACGGATGTAATTGACCTGCAAGGAAAAACGCTTCTTCCTGGATTCATTGATTCCCATATTCACCTCATTTCTCATGGATTAAATCAATTGGCTGTCAGTTGCAAAGCTGAACATATTGATTCTATCGAGGCTTTGTTAGATGATTTGAAAAAGAAGGCTTCAGAAACGCCAAAAGGTGAATGGATACGTGCTTGGGGCTTTAATGAAACCGCTATGAAGGAAAAGCGTTATCCAACAATTACTGAGCTGGATGAAATTTCAGTTGAACACCCTATTATTGTAACCCGTACTTGCCACCACATAAGTGTGGTGAACAGCAAAGCATTAGAAATTGCGCAAATTAACGAGAACACACCGAACACGAGTGGGGGGGTTATTGAAAAGAATCAGGCAGGAAGGCTTACAGGAAAGTTAATTGAAGCAGCAAATATGAGGATGAGCGAGGTTGCAAGTTATACAGAAAGTGAAATGATGAAGGCTGTGAAAATTGCATCAGATCATTTCGTTGCAGCGGGCATAACAAGTATACATGACGCAGGTGGAGATGGACCTGAGAGTTATCGTTTACTACAACAAGCTGTGAAGAGCAAGGATATTCGTGTCCGAATATATGCAATGATATGTCAAATAAATAACTCCCATGAATTTGTTAATAAAATGGTCGAAGCTGGTGTGGTAACTGGTACCGGAGATGAGAGATTCAAAGTCGGACCAGCTAAATTATTTACAGATGGAAGTAGCACCGGGCCTACAATTGCAACCCGTAAGTCTTACTCGAGTGACCCTACCAATTATGGCATTCTTTATTATAGTGAGGAAGAAATTTACCGGGTTTTAGGTGAAGCGCATAAAAAAGGTTATCAAATCACTGTACATGCACAAGGTGATAAAGCTATTGAAATGTATTTAAATTGTGTAGAAAGGGCGCTAGAGGAATCACCAAGAAAAAATCACCGTCATCGAATCGAGCACGCGGGAATTTCTTCACCAGATTTACAAGAGAGAATGAAAAAACTCGAGATGATTCCTATTCCAAATCCTCCATTTCCATATGAATTCGGAGAGATATATGTAGAGCACTATGGTGATCGTGTGAATCACATGTACGCTGCTCGTGATTTTATTGATCGTGGCATCATTGCAGCAGGTGGATCGGATGCACCAGTTACTGACTATAATCCTTTATTAGGAATTCATGTTGCTGTCAATAGAAAAACCAAGTCTGGAATAGAGGTTGGTGCTAATCAATCTATAAGCGTAATGGAAGCTATTAAACTATACACATGGAATGGTGCTTATGCGAGTTTTGAAGAAGAGATAAAAGGAAGCATAGAGACCGGAAAGTTGGCGGATTTAGTTATATTAAATGACAGCATTTTAAGTGTCAATCCAAACCAAATTAAAGATTTAAAAGTAGAAACAACAATTATTGATGGTGAAATTATCTATCAAAAAGAACAATCAGTGAAAATTTAGCAATAAAAAAACGCCCCTTCAATTGTGAGACTGATTTTAACAATTGAAGGGGCGTTTCAGTTGTTTAGTTGCGCTTTTTAAATCGTATTAATTTTCCGAGAGAATTGAAAGGACATTCGTGTACTAACAAATATTCAGATCATGAACACTAGAAAACAAATACAACCTATCATATAATTGAAAGACTATATTGTAAAATCAATGTTAATATTACCCTCCTATAAGTATTAACATGCGTAATTGAGGTGTTTTCTTTGTTGTTTTATGATCGAATTTCTATAATGGCCCCTCCTGTTCCATAGCTAAGGAAAGTCTTTTTATTTCTGAGATTTTCAAAGTTATAGGAGGGTATGAAAAATGAAAAAAGTCTCAGTACCATCACTTTGGTTAATGATTATTCTTGTGGCATTTCCACAAATTAGTGAAACAATTTACACACCGTCTTTACCGGATATTTCAAAGGCGTTGCACGTAAGTAATAATGAGGTACAGTTAACGCTTAGTGTTTATTTTGCTGGATTTGCTTTAGGTGTATTTTTTCTTGGATGGTTATCAGATATAATTGGTCGTCGTCGGGCGATGTTACTTGGAATTGTAGTATATGGTGTAGGGAGTTTCTTATGCTTTATTGCAAGTTCCATTGAATTTTTATTACTAAGTCGTTTTATTCAAGCGTTTGGGGCAAGTGCGGGATCAGTTGTTACACAAACGATTCTTCGTGAAAGTGTAGATGGGCATAAGCGTCACGTCATGTTTGCTCAAATTTCGGCAGTCATTGCTTTTACACCAGCGATAGGCCCGCTAATCGGGGGCTTTCTTGATCAAATGTTTGGATTTAAAATAGTATTTTTGAGTTTAGTTGTTATGAGTGTTGGGATCTTTCTATATACATTTGTTTCTCTTCCAGAAACAAAAACGGACACAGTAACGGATAAAATAAATGTTTTCTTAGTAGCGAAAAGATTAATTACAAATCCGAAAGTAGTAACATATGGGTTATTAATTGGGGGAGCAAATGGTGTTTTATTTAGCTATTATGCAGAAGCGCCGTTTATCTTTATTGAATACTTTCAGTTATCACCTAGTATGTACGGATTTCTAGGAATTGTAGTTGCGTCTGCTTCTATTATTGGAGCGAAAGTTTCAAAACGGTTACTGCCTATGTATAAACCGGAGAAAATCATATATATAGGTTGTATTGTAATGACGGGGGGAGCTATCGTGTTATCTGTTATTACGTCCATCCGATCAAATCCGAATATACTATATATGATTGGATTTTTAGTAGCGATGTTTATATTACTATTAGGAATTGGGATAGCGTTACCTAACTGTCTCAGTCTAGCATTAGTAGATTTTCAAAATGTCATTGGTACAGCAGGCGCATTATTTAGCTTAGGGTACTATATAATAGTCACGCTGACAATTTGGGGAATGAGCCAGCTGCATACAGGTTCCTTAGTAGTCATGCCCCTATATTTTTTAGTTATTGTAGTAATTATGGTGGTTTTCACTCGAGTATTTATTTTGAATGATAGAGCTGAAAATTCTGTTTAAATATATAAAAAAGAGAGTCTCATTGAAAAATGAGACTCTCTTTTTTAGTACTACAGTCTTACAAATTTTATTTATTAAACAAGAGATTTTTTAGCAACTGTTTTTTATCATCTACAATAAATTGTGAATATAGTTGCCATGTGGGGGGATATAAGATTTTATATAAAACCTGGTATTGGCCTGTGTTTGTTCTACGTTTGGTTTATATTTGGTTTATGTTTGGTTTATGTTTGGTTTATGTTTGGTTTATGTTTGGTTTATGTTTGGTTTATATTTGGTTTATGTTTGGTTTTCGTTTGGTTTATGTCTGGTTTCATTAATTACAAAATCAGTTACAAAAGTTACAAAAGCTATTTTTGTTATCAAAATAGACTTATATTACGG
>NZ_JBFPJI010000067.1:0-14769 GCF_040838205.1 Bacillus sp. S4 | reverse complement strand
GTATAAGATTATTGAATTAAAAAATTGAATCCTCACACAAAATTCACTTTTTATAATTATAGGTTTTGCAATATATCTAGCATATCATTGTCCAAACATTAACAATTTCATCTAGCATAAATAACATCACAGCCCCTTTTCATTACTTATAAGCAACAAACTGAAATCTAAGACAAAAAAGACCCTATATAGGGTCTTTTTCTTAACTTAATAGGAGATATTTCATTAGCATAAGTACCACTTGCATGACAATATGTACTGCAACATTGAATAACCAAGTCTTCCGACCAAATCTTGTTCATCTTTCATAACTTAATGAAATAATATTTCCCAATTTGAATAAAACTTTAGTTTTATTTGCATCATTCCTCTCACTTCCCCTCTTTATTTCTCTCATTCTGTTATAATTCTTACTTGCTTTACTAGATTTTTTCTTTTGCATAGTAATCACCCCGCATATTTTTTTGAACATTATTTGAATGTCTAAATATGATTAGCAGTTCATTTCTATAAAATTCACACTTATCATGTTTAGCCTGTACTAGAACGTCCCTATGTCTTGCGCTATAGAACAGCAAGTTAAAAATGATAGAAATAAATTCTAGAAGAGTTTGAAAACAAATACGTTCATTACTTATGGCTACTATCTAATGCAGAGTCATTTCACACTACATCAAAAGGTACACCTTTTGGTTCATTTTTCATTACTACGTATTCAAAGACGTAAAGAACACTTGATATGTCTATAAAAGTATACCTTTACGGATACATAGAAAACTACCAAAAACCACGTCTATAAATGTTGATTATCCATTTTACAGACATCTTTTTATTTTATATACCTTTACAGACATTGTTGGTATAATTACCAGTGAGGTGTGGCATATGAAACATAAAAAATTTGGATATGTACGAGTTTCAAGTAAAGATCAAAACGAAGAACGACAAATTCAGAATATGAAGGATTTAGGGATAGAAGATCGGGATATTTTTATTGATAAAGAATCTGGAAAAAATATGGAGCGAGAGAACTATCAAATGCTAAAGCGTCTTGTTCGTACAGGAGATACCATTGTGTTTGACTCCTTGACAAGACTTGGAAGAAATATGAATGATACATTAGAAGAATTTAGATACTACGAAAAACATAAAGTAAATTTACAATTTATAAAGGAACCATACATTAACGTAAATTACACTGGAGAAAGTACAAATGATGTTATTCAGAGCGCAATTCAAAAAGCAACACTGACAATATTATCTGCCTTTGCAGAAAAAGAGCGCATTGATATTAAACAACGACAAGCAGAAGGAATTTCTCTTGCAAGAAAACAAGGTAAACGCTTAGGACGTCCACCTGTCGAAATAACAGAAGAATTTACGGATGCTTACAAGGAATGGAAATCCGGCTCTATTACAGCCGTAGGAGCTATGAAAAAGTATGGAATCAAACGTTCTTCTTTTTATAAACTTGCTAAACAATATGAGGAAAAATAAAAGAATAGTTTTTCTTGTTAACATTTTCTTAGAAAGAACTTGTAGTGATTTCTACAAGTTCGTTTTGTTTTGCTCTTGTTGTGATTTTTGCTCTTATTGCTTTATGTCCCAAATTGTTCAGATAAATCGTTTTAACGGCATGCTCTCCTAACCCTCGACCGTTCTTTATATCCCATATAGTTCAGATAAAACAGGACAATATGACCATGTACATGTAGGCTGGCAAGACTTTATATCCCACATTGTTCAGGTAAAAAATTCAATTTCACCTTTAGAGTTTGCATCTCCGCCTTTTATATCCCATACGGTTCAGATAAAACAGTGTTAACACCAAAAGAAAGTGTAACAGTACATGTCTTTATATCCAACAAAGTCCAGATAAAACACAAAGTACACGATCATAGTAAGAGCCTTTTTGCTTCTTTATATCCCATATAGTTCAGATAAAACGCTTCCTTGCTTACAAGATCGGGTTAGCGCGTGGAGTCTTTATATCCCACATAGTTCGGATAAAACAATAAACGCGACAATGACATTCACAGTGCTATGGTACTTTATATCCCATATAGTTCAAATAAAACTAGATTGTTAATGTCATAGTGATTTGGTTTCGTGTCCTTTAAATCCCACATGGTTCAGATAATACTTGGCATTTATATGGGTAATAACATAATGTTTAACGCCTTTAAATCCCACTACGTTTAGATAAAACCCTATCTATTTACGGATGATACACCTTATGATAGCAACATTTTAGTATGTGTATCAACCAGAATTTTGCAGTGAACCATCGATCGTACTTTTGTATTCTCTACAAACATACTTAAAGCCCTTTTCATAGTAAGGCTTTCTACATGTTTGGAAAAAACGAGGTTCACTGCAAAATTACGGAAGTACCATATGATTTTTATCTTTACTATATGGGATCAAGAAAAAATCTTTCTTTGTACAGAAAGGTTTTTTCCATTTATTTCTACATATTTATTGAATCTTAATTTTCAAATAAATTATAATGGTTTTATATTGAAGATCAAGGAGGAAGATGATGAGATTGAAAGTAAGCTTTACTTGCAAAGTAATTCCTCTCTCGTATCGTTTTATGTTTGTGAGTTTTATTAAAGAAGCCCTAAAAACATCAAACGCAGTGTATGCAGAGAAACTATATGTCTTTGATAATAAACCGAATAAGAAAAGCAAGAATTTTACGTTTTCTGTTTATCTTAAAGACTATGTTTTAGAAAATGATGAATTCCTCCTTCAGAACGGATTGGACTGGATTATTAGTTCACCTGATCCTGAATTCATTTCTTACTTAGTAGATGGTTTAAACGAAATTAAAGAATTTCAGTACAAAGGATACAAACTACAGAAGAAGAACATATCTATACTACCGGAAGTCAAAGTGAAAAGTGATACCGTAGTATTCCGCACCCTTTCCCCTATTTTTATTAAAGACCAAGATGGGAAACCTCTTGCTCCAACAGAAGAAGGTTATGAAGAGAGTTTCAATTATATTTGTGATATGACTCTGCTTAATTATCATGGAGAAGGCTTGAAAAAACCTTTGCAATTTATACCTATGAATTTAACAAAACAAGTTGTAAAAGAAAAGTTTGATAATACCCCTAATCACCAGCACTTTGAAGCCTATAAAGGAACATTCTTGTTAAAAGGAGACCAAGAAGACTTAGAAATCCTTCGTCAAATTGGTACGTCCTTCAAAAAGTCACAAGGGTACGGTTGCGTATCCGTGGAGTACCAATGATTCGGTTATATTTAGAAGATTGGGCTACGAACACTGGTATTTTGGGGTTTTATCGTATTTTAGAGCATGCTGAAACAGACTTGTTTGAAATCGAAGAGACATATATAGACTTTGATCCAAAATTGCTTCAAGACTTTCCGGAATGGTTTTTCAATTGTGCTTTTGATATGTTTTCTGTTGCAAATGAAAAAGAAAATAAGATGAATAATTCTCTAACATCCGCTACATCCAATTTTAAACGTTCTAAAGACTCTATCTTTACTGATATTAAAGGTACAGAAAATAAGTTGAATAAGCGTTTGCCAATTGAAGCTAGAGCTTTAAAGGAACTGTTTAGTAGCAAAAAAGATGTATCAACTATTGAAGAATTAAAGACAATCACAAAAGATTACTTGAAGTTGTTAAAGCAAGAACAAGTAAATGAAGTACTAACATTAAATATGATTCGGTTTCGTTTAGGAGAACTGCATGGTCAAACAAGTTTCTTACAAAGATCACGCAGTACCCTGAATCGTTCAGAGCATGAAGAATTTCTTGCAAGAGACTTCGTTCAACCTATTTTACTAGAACAAGAGGTTCTTGCTGTTCTTCAGTCTTCTAACAGCCCTAACGAAGAAATAGAAGGCTTAAACAAAATGATACAACAATCTGATGATGAAGATATTAAAAAGTTGGTGAAACAAACAATCACGAAACTGAAGAGGGATGAATTACTGTATTGTCCTGTTATTGAGGGACAATTTGCTCTTACCGATTACACGGAAGCGATATTTCTTCCAAATGCAGTCAGTATAGCAAATGCAACGAATTACACATGGAATAATCAAAAAATGTTTCCTATATCTAATCTTTATCGATTAATCATGTTTTGTTCTGTTTTTGGGCTCTATAGAGATTATATAGACAAAGATACAGTAGTTTATTCCTTTATTCAAACTGATGAGGATTTTGATACACTAGCGGAAATAAATGATTTATTTGTCACCAATAAAAAGCAAAACAATCCTTTTGAATTGTTTTTATACAACACATTAAAAGAAGCCAAAGATAAAGCAAATTGGATCTCTAAAAATATGTTAATTGTTGAATTCCAAAATAGTGGGAAAAAGACGACTCTTACACAAAATTTTTTATCAGAACATGCCATTCAATACCTTCAAGAGCGTGGAGGAAAAGAGATCGATCATATTAAATATCCAAAGTTTCGGAACGTAATCCTACGTAAATTATTAAATGGAGAGCATTTTTTGCGTGATATCACTTTTCAATTGAGGAAGAACGTAGATAACAATTATTCCAGTTATGATACGTATGCGGCCACTTTGGCTATGTTTCATTTAAATAGAATAAAGGAGTGTTATGGCATGTCTAACGGAACACGAGAAGCGCAATATGAATCTATGCAAAAGAGAATTCAGTATGCGCTAATGGATGGACGCGAAGTACGTAGAAGACTTACTGAACGTAGAATGGAGAATAAGATTCCAGGCATTACTTACCGTCTGTTAAATGCCTTAACTACCAATAACCGTCAACAATTCTTTGAAACATTATTCCGCACCTTTTTATTAGTGGAAAAGAACACTTCTATGTATGTGGATGCTACAAGGGAACATAGTAATGAATTTGAAGGTATTGCAAGTGCTTTACTATCCGGATTAAATGACAAACCCTATAAAAAAGAAGGGGAGGAAACAAACTAATGGCTGGATTAACATTAACAATCGTGTTTCAAGGAGATTCATTAAATTATGGAGAAGGGATCGGTAACGTCTCCGAATTAAAGAAATTTAATCGTGGAAATGGAGATATTCATACATTTGCTTCACGACAAGCTATTCGATACGATATGGTTCGTTTAGGCGCCGAGCGTTATGCTTGGAACTTAGATACAGTTGGCCGTGACAAAGGGGAAGGGGAAGGAAAAAGCAAAAGCGTAGTTCAATATTCTCCTAGTGCTACTATTCAAGAATCAGAAGAAATGGATTTATTCGGTTACATGAAAACTGTAAAAGGTGATATGGGGAACAAACGTCCAGCTAGCGTTCGTTTGTCTCATGCTGTTTCTCTTGAACCGTACCGAGGAGACTTAGAATTTTTAACAAATTTAGGACATGCTTCACGTATCAAAGAAAACCCAAATATCGCAACACTTGAACGACATACAAGTTTATATTCATATACCATTACTATTGATTTAGATAGAATTGGTGTAGATAGAGAAATTGAACTACCACGTGAAGAAAAGGCAAGACGAATCAAAGAATTCTTAGAAATTGTATTTTCCTTAAATCGTAATATCCGAGGGCGACAAGAAGATTTATCCCCTTTGTTTGTAATTGGTGGCCTGTATGCTATTAATCAACCATATTTCTTAGGACGTACACAATTAGTTCCGACAAAACGTGAATACCGTTTAGATTCTATTATGCTACAAGAAATTTTAGAACGTCGCAGTATGGGACAGACTGTACAAGAACAAACGCATGTTGGTCTGTTATCTGGTGTCTTCGTGAATGAAGGGGAGTTACGAAATCTTGTTTCAAGCGACTCAACCCATACAATTCAAGGTATGCTCGATTATCTATTGCAACAAGTGGAGAATTATTATGTCGGCTAGTGCAGCGTTACGAGTAAAGTTGTACCAACAAACCGCCTGTTACAAGAAACCTATGGCACAAAAAGCTAAGGAAACCTATCCTCTTCCACCGTATAGTACGGTGAAGGGGTTCCTTCACTATGTATTAGATGCAAATGAATTAATTCCAATGGAAATCAGCATCCAAGGTACTCACGAGGGAAAGCTGTTTGATTTGCAAATACATCATTTTTACAAGTCAAAAGAAGTTACAACAATGCCCATGCATGTTCATATGTTGAAAGAAATCTCCCTTATTTTCCATGTACGTGCCGAACAAAGTGTATTGGAACACTTACAAACAGCATTAGAAAATATCAATGAAGCACCAAGCCTTGGTCGACGTGAAGATTTAGCAGTCATTGAAAGCGTGAAATTGGTAACGTTGAATGAAAGACAAACAAAAGAAATCATTACACTCAAAAATGATATTTATATACCACGTCATTGCATTGTTGATCGCCTTGATTATATGAATTATAAAGGAATTTCATATCGTTTGAATACGGTATATCAAGTGAAACAAGGAATTCGTACTTGGGAGACAGTTCAAACACAGTTCTTCCGTAAAGGAGAAGGGTTAAATTCACCTCAGTATATGGAAGATGAAGATGGACATATTGTATTTTTCCATGCCTTATGAGTAGGCATGGATTTTTTTCAGGAGGAGAAACATGGGAGATTTGATTTACGCAAAGTGGGATCAGCAAACAGGAGCATTTGAAACATTACAAGAACACACAGGACAGGTATTAGAAAATTTATCTTTACTAAAACACTCGTATGGATCTCTGTTTTCAGAAGAGATTTGGCAACTTGCACATGTAGTTGCCAAATACCACGATGCGGGGAAGATTTATGAGGGGTTTCAACAATTTATTAAACTTAATATGGGGCTATCTCCTTTAACAAAGCAAGAAATTGAAAAAAAATATCCGAATGTTCCTCATGCTTTTATTTCCTTACTCTGTGTACCATTTTTAGAATTACATTATTCCAAAAGTACAGAACGGGTTATAAAAGAGGCAATTGCACATCATCATGTACGAAACGTAATGTTTGATGCTCAAATATTAAATGCAGTTTTACCAGATTTAAAAGGGAAAATAGACCGTTTGGAGCAAGAATTGTGCTGTTCTGTTAATAAAGATCTTGATACTACAACTATAGGTTGGAAGCCAATTAAGAAAAAAGATAAAGAATATCCTCTTCTTGTGCTTGTAAAGGGGCTTTTAAATCGTGTAGATCATGCGGCTTCTGCAGGGGAACTTGTGGAATATCATGCGGACAAAGGAGTTGGGACTTATGTCGGTGAATTCCTAAAACAGAATGGCCATAAACCACGCAATCTACAACTCTTTTCTTATGAGAATCGAAACAAGAATATTGTGGCTGTTGCACAAACTGGTATGGGAAAAACAGAAGCTTCTTTATTTTGGATTGATGAAGCTAAAGGTTTTATTACACTCCCAATCCGTGTAAGTTTAAATGCCTTGTATGAGCGTATAACAAATGGAATGGGATATGTAGATGAAGAGGGGCAAGCGATTGCTGGGTTGCTACACAGTGGTAGCGTAGATTTTCTACAGACATTAAACAATGATTACGAAACCAATGAGATTATCTATGAACAGTCTCGTTTATTGAGTAAAAAGTTAACATTTAGCACAATTGATCAAATTTTGAAGTTTCCATTTTTATTTCGAGGATATGAGAAATACTTGGCCACAATGGCGTACTCTAAGATAGTTTTAGATGAAGTACAAGGTTATTCTCCGAAAATCTTAGCTGTTTTACTCAAAGCATTGGAAATGATTCACCAGATAGGCGGGAAATTTATGATTATGACCGCTACACTTCCTACTGTTTTTATGGAAACAATGGAGAAACGAGGCAAAATCAAGGTAAGTGATTTTGTAAAAGAGGAATTCTATAATGACTTAATTCGTCACCGCATATCTATACGTAAAACAATGATTGATGAAGATTTAGAACATATTCGTGAAGCTGGACGAAATAAACGTGTATTGATTATTGCTAATACCGTGAAAGAAGCAAAACGTATATATGGGTTGTTTAATAATGAAAAGGTAAGGTTGTTGCACACGCAATTTATTCAACAGGATCGTGCCGTTTTAGAAGAGGAAATTAAAAAATTCGCACCAAATGATAAAAACCGCGAAGAACAAAGTGGGATTTGGGTCGCCACCCAGCTTGTAGAAGCTTCATTAGATATTGATTTTGATTTGCTATTTACTGAAATCTCTACATTAGATAGCTTATTTCAGCGTTTAGGTCGTTGTTATCGTGGCAGAGCCTATGAAGGTACAGAACCTAATGTCTTTGTTTATACAGAAGCACAAGGGATAGGGTTCGTTTACGATGAGGATATTGTTCATAACGGTTTGAAAATTCTAGAATCCTTTAACGGACAAATACTACATGAGAAAACAAAAATGGAGCTTGTCGAAACTTTATATAAAACAGAAAATCTAAGCAAAAAATACTTAGATGAATTCTACCAAGCTTTAAAGGTACTGGATACACTGCCACTAAACGATATGAGAAATACAGAAGCACAAAGGTTGCTGCGTGATATTGATAATTATCAAGTTATTCCCTGGTCTATATATAGAGAGAATCGTGAGCTATTTACTACATTTAAACAGGAAAAAGATTCGAAACAGCGAAAAGTATTACGAATGCAAATCGAAAAGCTTACAACCTCTATTTCTAGAAAACAGGTTCAACGATACGGAATCGAAATAAAGGAAATTGATATTCCCGGACTTCAATACATCCACACTTTAAATTGCAAGTACGATTTTGATAAAGAAAAGACAACAGGAACAGGAATTGTACTTCCGTAATTTTGCAGTGAGCCTCGTTTTTGCCAAGCAGTCAGAAAACCTTGCTATGACAAGGTCTTTCAGCATTTTATAAGAGAAGACAAAAACATGATCGATGATTCGCTGCAAAATACTGATTGATACACCTGTTAAAATGTTGCTATCATAAGGTGTATCATCCGTATATAGATAGGGTTTTATCTAAACGTAGTGGGATATAAACCAAGTCCTTTATGCGATAGAAGTAGGAAAGACCGGTGTTTTATCTAAACGTAATGGGATATAAATGACCGTATAGATATAGACGATACAAAAAATTCTGCTGTTTTATTTGAACCATGTGGGATATAAACGAACACACAAGCTGAGGTAGATGCTTACGCTGAGCGTTTTATTTAAACGTAGTGGGATATAAACATGGCAATGTACATTTATTATAACAGCTTGTATTTGTATTATTTAAACGTAGTGGGATATAAACATGTTTGTAATAGGGGCAATGATGGGTTCATTTGCTGTATTATTTAAACGTAGTGGGATATAAACTCGGCCATGTCACGTAGTTCTGAAACATGTACATTTGTTTTATTTAAACGTAGTGGGATATAAAAGTTTGTAATGAAACCATAGAAATAGAGTCCTAATTAAAAAGGGCTCTATTTCTATGGTTGATACCTTCAAATTTTTTATCTTTCATTAGATCAATTTCACATTCAAGTTCTTTGGTTTCTATATTTAAAAAGTCCATTGTTATTGCAAGAACTTTTCCATCTTTATTTCTCTTAGATCCCCATAAACGAACAACCCTATTAATTTTACTATCTTCATATATAATTTGAACTGTTCTTAATTCTTCTCCATCCACAAATTCACGATGTATCCAACACTCTTTAAATTCCAAATTCTCATCAGATTTATGCATGTTATATTTCAACATTACTTCTTCTAATTCTGGGAACCCCAAGCCTTTTTTCTCCAAACAAATATACTCAAAATCCCAAAACTCTCTAAAATGATAGATAAGCTCTTTTTGACTTTTCATCATAATTCCCCCACCCCATAATTTTTTAAGCGCTATGTATATTTGATATCTGTTACATGATTGATTTTTATATATAGTACATTATCATGTTGGTTCCTAAATCTTAATTCATTACAAATCATATCGTAGTAATGAATATAACCCACTTCCAAATATGCTTTGTTTTGTTTTTGATATGAAATGCTTACTTGCTTGTTTTCAGCAATTGTACAACACACAATATCATTTATAAGATCTAATTTTTGTTCATCTAAAATAGGCATCGGTACTTCATTTTGCTTATCGTATAATTCATTTAGTCCTTCAAATTGTTCTTTTATTGCTGAAAATGGAACCCAACGCATCATACCTCTATCAATCATGATCTGTATTCCTCCTTATGCTTTATGCCCACCTATTTTTCCGTTTCTATCCCTTTGTGTAGCCCCTTTAATGTAACTGATACCTCTCATAATTGAATTCTTACCATGTTTATGCCGTATACTATCCATTGTTTTTGCTAATTTCCTTTTAGTATCTTTTTGGGAAGTATCTTCGAACAATGACATTTGAATTGCGTCATCCCTGGTCAAATTTTTCAGTGTAATATGTATTTGGCGTACCGGATGACCAGAATGAAATCTTTTTAATAGTTGTAAAGAAGCCTCATATACATCTTCAGTTAAGCAAGTAGGTTGATCCAAGGTAATCGCTCGTTTAAATCCTCCACCGATGTATTTGCTATAGCCTATTGAAAGCTCAACCGTACGACAACATTTATCTATAGATCGTAAACGAAAACAAGTTTCTTCAATTTGTTCTAGAAGGAGTAATTTTAATTTCTTTGGGCTGAAACAGTCCTCTAACAAGATTTGTCCTTTTGTTATAGAGGTACTTTTAGGAATGTATTTATTTGCAATCCGGCTCTCATCAATACCATATGAGAAGCGATATAACTCTTCACCTTTTACTTTGCCAAATCGCTTGATTAGATGCTCTTTAGATGTTTTTGCAACATCCTTTAAGGAAAATAGGCCCATGCCGTGCAACGTCTCTTCAGTAGCCTTTCCAATTCCCCATACTTTTTGAAGGGGTTTGATTTCCCATAATTTCTTTGAAACATCTTCGTATGTCCACATAGTAATCCTAGAGTTTGAATGTTTACTTTCCACATCAAGAGCAACTTTTGAAAGAAATAAATTCGGTCCAATTCCAATTGATGCGGTTATGCCAGTCGTATCATATATTTCTCTTTGAATCCTTTTAGCAATTACAATTGGATCACGTCCGAAAAGATGAGCTGTTTGTTGCATGTCTAGAAAGCATTCGTCGATTGAGTAAACGTGTAGATCCTCTAACGCTACATACTTCGTATAAATTTCTGTGATTTGATTTGAAATTTCAACAAATCTTCTCATTGTTGCATTCACAATAATAATGTTCGGATCTTTTGGGATTTCGTATAATCTGGTTGCTGTAGAAATCCCTAATTTTTTCAGTTCAGGAGTGGCAGCCAACACAATAGATCCATTTCGATTTACGTCTCCAACAACAGCTAATTTCACTTTTAATGGATCTAATCCCCTCATGACACACGCGCAACTGGCAAAAAATGAACAAAGGTCTATGCAGAGAATCATTCGACTCATGCATTTTGAATAGTCAAACATCGTTTTATCCTCCAAAACAGAACATTTGTTCTTATTATAAACCTATTGTTTTGCCTTATACAACCATTTAGAAAATATTTTTTTATTATCAATATGGTACGTGAAATTATATATATGATTCTTCAATATTCGACGACTCAACAATATGATATCTCTTAATTTATTAAACTTGTTTTCATTGCTCCATAAATTAAAAAAAGCCTAAACCCTTGTGTATCAATAGGTTCAAGCTTTTAATTTTATAGGAATACCCTTTGCAACAAGTTGCCATTAGAATAGTGTATCAGCAACTTGTAGCTACTTATATGAATGCTAGATTCCTCAAAATTATTACATATTTTTTTATCTCGTTCTCTTTTAAACTATATGCCGTATACAACAAAATTATTCACTTATCTAAAGTTTAGAAAACTAAAGATTTGGACATGCTTTTAATAAAATCAAATAATTGAGGTGAAACGCATGTCTTGGTTTAAAAAGCCTAGATCTAATTTAGGTAAATTTTTAGACAATCATGATATTAAACAAGTAGATTTAGCTCAAAACTCCGGTGTGAGTGAAGGAACGATTAGTAAATTGTGTCGAGCAAATACTTTTTATCCTTCATTTAAGAATGGACAAAAGATTATTAAAGCGCTGAAGAGAATGACTCATAAAGAAATCCACCATGATGACTTTTGGATGTAGTTTAAAATATATCGTGCATTATAAAAGTTCTCATAAACACATTTTGTTTTACAGCATATTGTTCTAATTTGGATTGCCGATAGTCTGATAATGTGAAAAAGATAATTACTGGAACAATAGCATTCTGTCTTTTGTAGATATCTGTTATATGGCCATATAACTGTATTTTATGTTCGTTTGCCTTCATATGTTGCATACGATCTATTTCAACGAAATGGGGGACATTATCCTCAAAATACGATGCGTCAGGAATAATCTGATACCGTTGACCATTAATTGAAAACTCTATAGGTCTTTCTGTTTTCCATTCTGGAAATCCAAGCCACATCCAGCTTTCATTTCGCATTAATATGTGCTGTAATTGACTACTTTTCTTCACTTCTTTTGTAACGCCTAATAAATCCCGTCCCTTTTTGTTTAAATAATATACGTGTTCACGAGCCACTTTTGTAATGTGACAATATGAATGTAGATCCTTTAGTACACGATTTGCGTTTCGAATACTCCCTAGACAGTGGATGGCTTGTAATTGCCTCCTTGTTGCAAAATCTAACTTACTCAAAGTGGATAAAATCTCGATTTGTCTCGCTTTCTGTTTGAGTGTTTGATGCCTCATGCTGTTTCACCACCTTGTATTGCTTTAGTAACTCCCACATATCTGTATCCTTTAAAAAAGGTACCTGGATTTCTTCTGTACGATCAGTCTTAAATAATGCTCTTCCTGGCAGAGATGGCAGATCCTCCAGTCCCGGTTCATCCAAAGCGACTTGTGATGCTACGGTTGTAGGTAAGCGAAAGCCTATTTTCGCATCTGAGTTTTGTTTAATTTGTCTGGGTAATGTATCAGAAGTAGGATATTGAGTGCAAAATATGAGTCGAAACCCTAAACCACCTCCGATTCTTGCGACTTCGGACAACATCTCCTGGCACAAAAATAATACATCACGTTGTTTTTTAGGTAATCCCTGTGTAGGACATAGGTTTGCTCCTTCATCTACTATGATGAAGCAACGTTCTCTAATTGATGTGTCTATGATATTGGTAAAATAGGACTTCTTCATCATTTCAATCTGTTTTATCATCTTTTCGCGTACTCTCCCCAACATCTCTAACGCCCTTTCCGGGTTTTCAGCTACTTCTACAACTTGGGATAGATCTTTATAAGGACTAAATTCTAGCCCTTCTTTCAGATCAACAATAAAAAATTTCACGTGTTGAGATTGTTGTAAAATTAAACTTGTCATCACATTTTTTAAGAATACTGTCTTTCCAAAACGAGTCATTCCACTTACACACATATGAGGTGTCTTCTCAAAGTCATGATATACATATTTATCTAACGCTTTCCCCACCATAACGCTCCATGTATGCTCTTTTAATAGATCCTTAGACCAATTCCACATTTCAGGTATTTGTTGGCTAAATACTCGAATATGAAGCTCTCTTTGGTGAAACGATATTTTAACAGGTTTATATAGGCCTTCTTCTAATATTTCAGCTAACTTTTGGATAAGTTGACTAGGTACACCAAGTGGTAACTTGTAAACATAATTCATACTTATATCATCTTTAATTTCCTTTATAAAAATGGGGTATTGTAATTCACCTTTATGTTGAACACATATCTTTGTAATTTCAAAAAACGTTGCAATTTTTTTCTTATCACTCATTCCGTTACTTTGATAAAAATAAGCTACAGTTATAAAGGTTGCTGGGATTAATAAAAGTGACAACATTCCCTCCATACCTCCTTAAGGTAGTTGAGCCTGTATGGAAGCTTAGAAAAAGCTGTTTAAGATGCGCTATTATAATTACTTTCAACTACCAGATGTAATACTAACGTAGAAACACATCTAGTATATCCATTAGAACGTACCAAACACTCCCAATCAACAAGCATTTAAGACCCGCACGTAGCAACCAACCTGGAAGATAAAGACCTTTCTTCTTCAGCAATTTTATTCCTAAAACTGAAGCTCCGGTCACGCCATATACAATCCCTAGCTCTCCAATGATTGTCATGTTTATCTCATCCTTTCTGTTTGATAGATAAATTCCCCTTCCGATCTCTATAAAGTTGATAATCATCCAGTAGCTCATTCCATGACAATGCATGTTCTTCGCCGTATAACTCCTCCTCAATTTTTTGACTTAAATAATAGTAACTTCGGTATTGTTGGTCCAGGTATACTTCGTGACGTAACATATGCTCTTGTATAGCGCATATGTTTTCTTCATTTTTATTAGCTTTGTACATTTGATTCAATGTTCGAGAAGAATACAGATAAGGTGTACTATACAGCATTTGATATTGACTCATATGTCTTCACCATCCATATAGATTTCTAGATACACTAAATACATATGATAATGATACGGATTTTCGAATTTGTCCCCAAAAAAATACGTCATTCCTATTTTGGAATGACATTCGACAAAAATCTTAAATTCTTTGAAACTGTGCTAATAACAAGAAAACCACCCTTTCTTCCGCCGTCGCAAGCAGAAAAAGGGTGGTTTTCTTAAAAATAAATGATAATTGATAGAGACCACTTGACGGTAGCAGTTATCAAAAGAGGAGCACATGTTGGTAGCATGTGCTCCTCTTTTTTATTGTATGATTTTTTTAATCAGTTATATAC
>NZ_JBFPJI010000066.1:0-14860 GCF_040838205.1 Bacillus sp. S4 | reverse complement strand
AAAAATAAAAATTGACGTTTCACGTTGTTTGTTTCGTTTAGTTTTCAAAGTTCAATGCCGCGTTTCAGCGACTTTTATAATTTAACATTTTGACTTGAATCTGTCAACAACTTTTTTCTTTCGTTCCTGACGACGCTTATTAATTTATCATATTACTAATCGATAAGTCAACGCTTTTTTAAAAAATGCCAAAATAAATTTATCTTGGCATTATATATAGCTTAATAATCACTAATGCAGCAACACCTGGCACCCCTAATAAACTTGATACTGTAGCTGTGCCCATGTTAATTGGAATATGAAAATCGAAATATGTCCCTGCAACATTCACAATAAATAGTAACGCTATACCTAAAGTGACATGAAAGAGTGCTTTCCCTATAAAACGTATTGGTTTAGCAGAAACACCAAAAACAAGAAAAATAAAAACCAAAGCAAGAATGCCAACAATAATAATTGTAGAATTCATTTTTTCCTCCTTATGAATGACCTATACATATCCATTTGTATGGGACAAGACAAGAAAAAAGAACATCTATAACATAACTCCTACCACTTCATCTTTATAACCTTTAATCAGTAATATTTCTTCTAAGCACTAGCAATTAGATACAACTAATTCCATTCCCACTTTTTCTTTCTCCTCTTTATATCCCCAAAATAAAGTAGCCCTGTTACTCACAAATAAATCGATAAAAAGCAAAAGGTCCCACTTTAAAAAGCAGGACCTTTTACCATTGTTCCATTTTCACAGGACGACGTTTTGCTTCTTTTAACAAGAAAAAATATTTCGCCTCTGCTATTTTTAAAGAACAAAGTACATCTTGAGACGGCTCAACACTTTGTTCAACCAGTCTCTTCTGACGTAGCCATTCATTCTTTACCTTTTCTAATAATACAATTAACTTATCGTCATACTCTTTACGCAACTTACCCTTTTTTTGAAAGAACATTTTCCCTTCTCCTCTTATATCTCTCTACGGCCTTCTAAAGCTTTCGATAGTGTTACTTCATCTGCATATTCTAAATCTCCACCAACTGGCAGACCATGTGCAATACGAGTTACTTTAATTCCTGTTGGCTTTAAGAGGCGGGATATGTACATTGCTGTAGCTTCCCCTTCAATATTAGGGTTTGTTGCTAATATCACTTCTTGTACTGTTTCATCTTGCAGTCTCTTTAATAACTGCGGGATATTAATATCCTCTGGTCCAATTCCCTCCATTGGAGAAATGGCACCACGCAAAACATGATATACACCTTGATATTCTTTCATTTTTTCCATCGCAATTACATCTTTCGGCTCTTGTACTACACAAACAACCGATTGATCCCTATGCGAATCGTCACAAATATAACAAGGATCGCGGTCAGTGATATGTCCGCACACAGAACAATACGCTAAATCTCGCTTTGCATTCACAAGTGCTTTCGCAAAACCTAGTACATCATCCTCTTTCATATCTAACACGAAGAATGCCAATCGAACCGCTGTTTTCGGTCCGATTCCTGGCAACTTCATAAAACTATCGATTAATTTTGATATCGGTTCTGGATAATGCATATATCAATATCCTCCTAGAACATTCCACCTGGTAAGTTCATGCCTTTTGTAAATTTGCCCATTGTAGAGTTTGAAAGTTCATCAACCTTTTTAAGTGCATCATTCGTTGCAGCTAATACTAAGTCTTGTAACATTTCGATATCTTCTGGATCTACAACTTCTTCTTTAATTTTCACTTCAAGAACTTGCTTATGACCATTTGCAATAACAGTAACCATTCCGCCGCCAGCTGTACCTTCAACTGTTTTTTCGCCAAGCTCTTCTTGCGCCTTCGCCATGTCTTTTTGCATCTTTTGCATTTGTTTCATCATATTATTCATATTTCCCATTCCGCCACGCATCATAATTAATTCCTCCTCATTATTATTACTCTTTTATTTCAATAAGTTCTTGCCCTACTAATTTTACAGCCTCTTCTATAAGAGGATCTTCTTTTTGTTCTGGGCTTTCTTCAGAATCCCCGCCTTCGCGTTGTAAAAAGTCTTCACGAATTTTACCCCATTCACTTTTTGGGATAGCAATCATATTTAACCTTTTACTTAACAATTCAAAAAGAGTTTGTTCCAATGTATCCATCGCTTCTCGATTTTCACTAGCCATTTTACAATGAATCTCATATTGAAATGCTAACACATAGGTATCATCCGAAGCCGCAACTGGTTCACTATTTTCTAATAAAACAGCAAATGCTACTTTGTTATGTGACTTGAGCCTTCCTAATAATTCGCCCCATACAGCTTTTAACTGTTCTAAATCTTGACGCTTCGCTTGCTTTAACACTTCATTCACACGTCCAACAGGAATTTTCATACTTCCTGTTCGTACTGGTTTTGGTGTTGCCCGCGTCTCTCTTACTTCCTGCTGCACACCAGCTGGCACGCCATTCTTTTTAACTTGCTCTAACTCTTTCTCCAACTGCTGCATCCTGTTCATAATCGCTTGTAAACGATCTGCGCCGTTTGCTTGCATCATAAACTGCTGACACAGTTGCACCATAACAACTTCCAAGAATATTCTTGGATGGTTTGTCCACTTCATCTCCTGTTGTCCCTTACTAAGGGTATGAATAATTTCATAGATTACTTCCGGTTGCATTTCTTCACTTAACGTACGGAATTGATCATCTACAATTACCCGTTCCAACATATGTTCTAATTGTGGTGAAGTTTGATATAAAAGCATATCACGATAGTAGTAAATGAAATCCTCCATAAAGCGAACTGGATCTTTCCCTTTACTCATCATCTCATCTATAATACGTAACGCTCTTGATACATCATTTTCACGTATACATTCTACCAGGTCACCCAGATATCGCTGAGATACAGATCCTGTTACAGCTAAAACATCTTCACTCGTCACCGTCTCATCACTATAAGAAATAGCTTGATCAATAAGACTGAGGGCATCACGCATACCACCTTCGGCGGCACGCGCTACGATTTGTAACGCTTCATCTTCTACTTGCGTACCTTCATTTGTCACGACCGTCGATAACCTCTCAACGATATCATTTACTGATATCTTTCGAAACTCAAAACGCTGACAACGCGAAATAATTGTAGCTGGAATCTTATGCGGTTCTGTTGTCGCCAGAATAAAAATAACATGTCCTGGCGGCTCTTCTAAAGTTTTCAAAAGCGCATTAAAGGCACCCATAGAAAGCATGTGAACTTCATCAATAATGTATACTTTATATCCTACAGCACTTGGAGCATATTTTACTTTATCTCTTATATCTCGAATTTCATCTACACCGTTATTTGAAGCCGCATCAATTTCTAATACATCTGAAATAGACCCTTGTGTAATTCCTAAACAAGAAGGACATTCATTACAAGGTTCAGCTACCGGGGCGTGTTCACAGTTAATTGCCTTTGCAAATACTTTTGCAATTGTCGTTTTCCCTGTTCCCCTCGGACCCGAAAACAAATAAGCATGTGAAGCTTTCTCTTGAAGAAGGGCATTTTGCAACGTTTTTGTCACGTGCTTTTGACCGACTACATCTTCGAATTTTTGCGGTCTCCATGTTCGGTATAACGCTTGGTATGACACGAAAATACGGCCTCCCTCAAAGGTTATTATCTTATTTATTATAACCCATTCTGTTTATAGATTCCAAAAGTTATTTTCCATACAAAAAACTCACCTTTATATAAAGGTGAGTTTTGTATACATATATAACTGCCGTGCACCTTCTGTCGATTACGTACCATAAGCGTTACTCAAGCAGTTAGCTCGGTTCAGGCACTCCTGCGGCACACGAGAAAACCCGCTTATTGCTGCTTCCTTCCGGACCTGACAAGGTTCACGGGGTCCCGTTGCGCAGGACCCAAACGTCAACACCACTTACTTAAGGCAGACCTTACAGCAGCATAACCTCGAGAAGGGATTCAGCCTCGCTAGAGCGGATTGCGAGTATAGGGCACCGCTACCTCCCCGCTTAGCACGGCAAAGTTAAAACCAATATTCGGTTGCCTTGGATAAGGCATTATCAGTATAACTTGTTTTTTTACAAAATGCAAATACGTTAGTTACCATTACTTTTCTCTAGTTTTTTCACTTCTTTTCTTTTCTTACGAAGCTCCCTAAAAAAAATCGTTAACAACGTACCACATTCCTCTTCAAGTACACCAGGCACTACTTCACACTGATGATTAAAACGCTCATCAGTTAAAAGATTCATCAACGTACCTGCACATCCACCTTTCGGATCGCTCGCACCATATACAACCCGTTTTATACGCGATAAAACAATTCCCCCTGCACACATTGGGCAAGGTTCTAATGTTACATATAACGTTGCATCTTCTAAACGCCATGTCCCTAATTTTTTGCAAGCTTCATCAATAGCTAAGAGTTCGGCGTGAGCTATTGATCTCTGTTCAGTTTCTCTTAAGTTATGTGCGACACTAATCACTTCACCATCTAGCACAATTACAGCACCAATTGGTACCTCTTGTATCGCCTCCGCCTTCTTCGCTTCCTCTATTGCTAACTGCATAAAATATATATCTCGCTCCATAATATAGTCCTTTCACCAAAAATAAAATACACTTTTTCATTTCTTGCAGGTGGGATAACTTTTACAAATTCAATCCAACCTAAAGAAGAAAGAGAGGGAATTACATATGAAAAATACTGCCTTACTCATTATCGATATGATTAATGATTTTCAATTCTCCCACGGACCCATCCTGGCACAGAAATGTGAAATTATAAAGAACCCCATTTTACAATTAAAGGACACCATGAAATCATTGGGCTATCCAATAATTTATGTCAATGATCACTATCAACTTTGGAGATCTGATATTGATCAACTTATCACTCATTGTACAAATAAGTATAGTAAAAATATTATCGAGGCCATTGCTCCGCATACTGACGATTACATTTTTATTAAACCACATTATTCTGCTTTTTATGAAACACCTTTGAATTCTTTATTAGGTTATTTGAAAATCGAAAATCTCATTTTAACAGGAATTGCCGGGAACATATGCATCCTTTTTACAGCTAATGATGCCCATATGAGAAATTATACACTTTATGTACCACGGGATTGCATCGCTTCTAATAACGAGCAAGATAATGAACATGCTTTAAAAATAATGGAGGCCACATTAAAGGCAAATATTGTACCGTCATCCCAAATAGAATTTAATTAATACATATCTATTTTCTAACTTTTTATATCAAATTAGTCCGCTCGCTCCCCTCTTGTGCTACAATAATTCTGTTTTGTGTTTTTAGTAGTCACGGTAAATCACTGATTGAAAGGAGGAAACAGCGTGACCGGAGTACCATTTATCACGGTTGAAGGACCAATTGGTGTTGGAAAAACTTCACTTGCGAAGGAACTTTCAACTCACATGCAACTCCACTTACTAAAAGAGATTGTTGATGAAAATCCTTTTTTAGGAAAATTCTATGAAGACATCGACGAATGGAGTTTTCAAACAGAGATGTTCTTTCTTTGTAATAGATACAAACAACTAGAGGATATTAACATAAAGTATTTGAATCAAAGGAAGCCTGTAGTAGCAGATTATCATATATTTAAAAATTTAATTTTTGCATCCCGTACATTAAAAGATGCTCAATATGACAAGTACATGCAAATTTATCGCATTCTTACGCAAGATATGCCTGTACCAAATGTCATCGTTTATTTAACAGCGAGCCTAGAAACATTACAAAAACGAATTGCGATGCGCGGAAGAGAATTCGAAAAAAATATGGATCCAAATTACTTACTACAGCTTACAAAAGATTACGAAACAGCAATGGATGCTTTCAAAAAGGACCATCCAGATATTCCAGTATTGAAATTTAATGGAGACGATATGGATTTTGTAAGAAATCCTGATGATTTAAATGTCATCTTATCCGCTCTTCAAAATACTCTCTTGAAGGAGTCGAAATAACAATGAATTTAAGGCAAAAATATGATATACCAAATGATGCAGTTATCACTATTGCTGGAACAGTAGGTGTCGGTAAATCCACTATGACAACTGCATTAGCTAACGCTTTAGGTTATCGTACATCTTTTGAAAAAGTAGATTCCAACCCATATTTGGACAAGTTCTATGCTGATTTCACACGCTGGAGCTTTCACTTACAAGTGTACTTTTTAGCAGAACGATTTAAAGAACAAAAAAGAATTTTCGAATATGGTGGCGGTTTTGTTCAAGACCGTTCTATCTATGAGGACACTGGTATTTTCGCAAAGATGCATCACGAAAAAGGTACAATGACTGAAACTGATTATGAAACATACAAAGGTTTATTTGATGCTATGGTCATGACTCCTTACTTCCCTCATCCAGACTTATTAATTTACCTAGAAGGTTCGTTTGATGATATTGTCGATCGTATTCAAGAACGAGGACGTCCAATGGAGCAGCAAACACCAATCGAGTATTGGAAAGAGATGCATGGACGTTACGATAACTGGATTAATAACTTTAATTCATGCCCTATTTTACGATTAAACATTAATGAATACGATATTTTAAAAGATGGCGATTCAGTCGAACCAATCATTAAAAAAATTGGACATTTTTTAAAACAAACACGTAAACTTGTAAAATAAAAAACCCGTGCATATGCACGGGTTTTCCTATGAAATTACTTTTTCTTTTTCGTTGGAGCAATAATTTCACTCTCTGGCTTTCCAGCATTAATACGCTGACGAACAGTACTCGTACTAATATCATATGTTTCAGCAATCTCTTTAACGGTCATTTCTTTCCCGTTAATTACTGCTGTTAGTAATTTCCCTGTACGTTTTGGAGTTACTTCTTTTTGCACAGCTGGTTTTTCAGCTTCTTTTGGCACCTCTACTTTTTTTGCAACCTGTTTTACATCACAAGTGCAACCACAAAGCTTACGGAATGTATCATCACTTATAATGCGCGACACATTTGCACCACTGTTTAAAATTCTATTGTTCTTACAGACAGGACATTGTACATAATATAAAGTTTTTCCATCTAAAGGAAACGTTTGTATAATAAGATCCATGTTAACTCCTTTCATATCTATGAAGATAATCATCGGAATATGAGTGTGTAATAAGGACACTATATCCTTACATCATACTTTATGATTGGTTTTAAAATAAAAACTCGTTACGTGTTGGTAACGAGTTCTCCAATCTCCACTTATATGCGCTGTTGTCAATTATATCTGGAGGAGGTAGAGGGATTCGAACCCCCGCGCGACTCTCGCCGCCTGTCGGTTTTCAAGACCGATCCCTTCAGCCAGACTTGGGTATACCTCCATATTGACATCAAATATAATATCAAAAGAAAAACAGTTAGTCAACCCTACTATAATAAATTATGAGGAAAGGGAAATTTTACTTTCCCTCTCCTTTATGACATTGCTGACAACGTCCATAATTACCAATCACTCATACCGATGAATGTTTTAACTTATTTAATAACTGTTTTTCCTCCCATATAAGGGCGAAGAACTTCTGGAATTATAATTGTACCATCTTCTTGTTGATAGTTCTCTAAAATAGCTGCCACTGTACGTCCAATTGCAAGACCAGATCCATTTAGTGTATGAACATGTTCCGGTTTGCCATTTGGCTCACGACGGAAACGGATATTCGCGCGTCTCGCTTGGAATGCCTCAAAATTACTACAAGAAGAAATTTCACGATATGTACCATAGCTTGGAATCCATACTTCAATATCATATTTCTTCGCTGCTGTAAATCCTAAATCTCCTGTACACATGCTCATAACGCGATATGGCAACTCTAATAATTGTAACACGCGCTCTGCATCATTTGTTAATTTTTCTAACTCTTCGTAAGAATCTTCTGGTTTCACGAACTTCACAAGTTCAACTTTATTAAATTGGTGTTGGCGAATTAAACCACGTGTATCACGACCAGCTGAACCTGCTTCAGAACGGAAGCATGAGCTAAACGCAGCATATCGTATCGGCAATTGCTCTTTACTCACAATCTCATCACGATGCATATTCGTTACAGGTACTTCAGCTGTTGGGATTAGGAAATAATCTTCACTTTCAATACGGAATGCATCTTCTTCAAACTTCGGAAGTTGTCCTGTTCCTGTCATACTTGCACGGTTTACCATATAAGGAGGCAATACTTCCTCATATCCATGCTCATCAGTATGAAGGTCAAGCATAAAGCTAATCAAAGCACGTTCTAATCTTGCACCAGCACCTTTGTAAAATACAAATCGGCTTCCTGTTACTTTCCCAGCACGTTCAAAATCTAAAATCCCTAAATCAGTAGCAAGGTCCCAATGTGGTTTTGGCTCATAAGTAAATTCTTTCACTTCTCCCCAAGTACGTGCTACTACGTTATCATCCTCTGTTTCACCTATTGGAGCAGATTCATGAGGAATATTTGGGATAGATAGCATTAATCTTTCTAAATCTTCTTCAACTGTACGAAGCTCATTATCAAGATCTTTTACTTTTTCCCCAACTTCACGCATTTCTAGAATTAGAGCTTCCGCATCTTTCTTTTCACGCTTTAATACTGAAATTTGTTGAGATACTTCGTTACGCTTACTTTTTAGTTCTTCAGTTTGAACAAGTAGCTCTCTTCTTCTCGTATCAAGTTCTTCAAAGCGACCAAAATCCGTTAAATCTTCGCCTCTATGCTGTAATTTTGCTTTTACTTCTTCAAAATTTGTACGTAAAAATTTAATATCAAGCATTATATACTCCTCCTTTTATTTTATAAAACACAAAAAACTCCCGTCCCTATACAAAGGGACGGAAGTTAACCCGCGTTGCCACCCTAGTTGAAAGCATTACCGCTTTCCTCTCAAGTAGAAATAACGGCTCTTCACCGGGAATGCTTACTAATCAAAAGATATTCCACATTCCATTCCAGGATGGATTCACAAACTGTTTCTATCGATTTCCACCAACCATCGACTCTCTATAAGAAACAACATTTGTTACTACTTCCTATCAACACGCTTATTTTATAAAATTGTTACCATCAATTTACTATAATCTTATACAAGTTGCAAGTTACTTATACAACTTTTTTCATTTTCGCTTCTTTTACCATCTCTACAAAGTATGCTGTTACACGGTGATCATCCGTTAATTCTGGGTGGAAAGAAGCAGCTAAAAACTGACATTGTCTTACCGCTACCATTCGATCGCCATGTGTAGAAAGTACTTCAACATCATCAGCTACATTTACAACATACGGAGCACGGATAAATACACCAACAAAGTCTTCTCCCACACCCTTCATTGAAAGTGCAGCTTCAAAACTATCTTTTTGGCGTCCGAACGCATTGCGCTCAACCGTAATATCCATAGCACCAATATGTGCTTCTTCATAGCCAATAAGTGTTTTCGCAAGAAGAATCATTCCTGCACATGTACCAAACATTGGTTTACCAGACCTCGCAAATGTACGAAGAGGCTCCATGAAAGCATACTTATCAATAAGACGGCGCATTGTTGTACTTTCACCGCCTGGTAAAATAAGACCATCAATTTCTTCAAGTTGTTCTATACGCTTTACAACAACAGCTTCTGCACCACTTGCTTCAACTGATTTCACATGCTCACGAACAGCACCTTGAAGACCTAGCACACCGATTTTCACCATTTTAAAGATCTCCTTTAATTACCATCCACGCTCTTGCATGCGTTGTTCTGGTAATAACGTTGAAATTTCGACACCTTTCATTGCATTACCTAATCCTTTAGAAAGGCTTGCAATTAGTTCGTAATCTTCATAATGAGTCGTTGCTTCAACGATTGCACGTGCAAATTTCTCTGGGTTTTCTGATTTGAAGATACCAGATCCAACAAATACACCATCAGCACCAAGTTGCATCATTAACGCTGCATCTGCTGGTGTTGCTACACCACCTGCTGCAAAGTTTACAACTGGTAAACGACCAAGGCGTTTAATTTCAAGTAGTACTTCATAAGGAGCACCAGTATTTTTTGCATATGTCATTAACTCATCTTCACGTAGACTCGCAACTTGACGGATTTCTGCATTGACTTGGCGCATATGACGCACTGCCTCTACAATGTTTCCTGTTCCAGGCTCACCTTTTGTACGAAGCATAGATGCACCTTCTGCAATACGACGTGCAGCTTCTCCGATATCACGGCAACCACATACAAACGGAACTGTGTAATCACGTTTATTTAAATGGTATACTTCATCAGCAGGAGTTAATACTTCACTCTCATCGATATAGTCTACCCCTAATGATTCTAATACACGTGCTTCTACAAGGTGACCGATACGGCATTTTGCCATAACCGGAATTGACACAGCACCCATAACTTCTTCAACAATTGTTGGATCTGCCATACGAGAAACGCCACCTACTGCACGAATATCTGCAGGTACACGCTCTAATGCCATAACAGCAACTGCGCCTGCCTCTTCTGCAATCCTTGCTTGCTCAGCGTTAACTACGTCCATAATAACGCCGCCTTTTTGCATTTCTGCCATTCCACGTTTTACACGTTCTGTCCCTGTTACATTTGTCATGTACAAAAACCCCCCTAGGTGAATTGCTTTCCCCCGTTAAAGAAGAAAATTAAGAATACTCTTACATTCTACCACTAACTATCTGATGCTTGTCCACTACTTTTTCATAAAGTCGGTATGAAAAATAGGAATAAGAAAAAGCTCCTACAATGAGGAGCTTTTAAAACCAACCTTTTACTGTATCAACAGCACTATTCCACATACCACTAAAGAAAGAACCAATTCCGCGCATAGAACGTGTGAACCAGCCTGCCTCTTCTACTTCAGACTTTGTTACAAGGTCTACTTGTAATGATTTTCCTGATAAAAATCCAGGGTCATTACTATCTTTAGACGTTACAACCATTTGGCCAAGTGCAACTCCTTTTTTCATAGGTGCTTCTTGTCCCTTATTTCCTTCTTTAAATTCTGTTTTATAAAAGTCTTTACTTCCCTTTGGCACCGGAACTGAAACAGCTTGCTTCGTTTGAACTGCTACATCTTTATCTTTCGCATTTTCAACTCTTACTGTTTCTTTTCCTTTAACCGAAGAACCTTTTTCATACATTTTCTTCATTTCAAAGTTAGCAAAGCCATAATCATATAATTTCTTTGTCTCATCAAATCTTGCTGTATGAGATTTTGTTTTAATAACTACAGAAATGAAACGCATACCATTTCTTTCAATCGTACCAGTGAAACAATCTCCTGCTTCTGGAGTTGATCCTGTTTTCAGACCATCTACGCCTTCATATTCCTTAATTAACCCTTTTAACATCCAGTTCCAGTTAGGCATTTCGATCCGATCCGGAGTACCTTCACGGAATACTTTTTTTGAAATTTTTGCTATGTCTAATGTTTTAGGGAAATCTTGAATAAGACGTTGTGCTAAAATTGCTACATCTCTCGCAGACATTTTATTTTCTTCATCTGGAGTTGTCCCTTCAGGATGGTGTCCTTTTAAATCTTTGTTCGTTAAGCCCGTAGAATTTACAAACTTATAATTTTTTAATCCAAACTCTTTCGATTTATCATTCATCATTTTTACAAAGTCTACTTCTTTTCCAGCAACTGCTTCAGCTAACGCTATTGTTGCACCATTAGCAGAATAAATTGCCATTGCTTCGTATAGCTCTTTTACTGTATAAGACTCACCGTTTCGTAGAGGCACATTCGATAATGAACGATCTTGCGAAATGCTATACGCATATTCGGAAACCTTAACTTTTTGATCCCATTTTAGTTTCCCTTTCGCAACAGCCTCGTTCACTAGGTATTCACTCATCATTTTTGTCATACTAGCAATTGATAATAACTCATCTGCATTTTTTTGATATAAAATCTTCCCAGAATTCGCTTCTACTAAAATTGCCGCACCTGCTTCAATGTTTAAAGCGGCTCCTGTTTCTGCTGATGCATTGCTATATGGTACAAGCATGCTACAAGCTATTGTAAGCACTGTTACCAACGCAATGAATCTTTTGCAAAACATACCTTTCACTTTTGCTACCCCCAATATCTATGTACTCACATAACCGTTATTCTAACATAATCAAAAAAAAATAGACAGAGATATCAAATCTCCGTCTATTTACATATAAGACATTATAATGAGTAGTTTGGAGCCTCTTTTGTAATCTGTACGTGATGAGGATGGCTTTCACGTAAACCAGCACCTGACATACGAATGAACTGCGCATTCTCACGTAAGAATTCTAAATTCTGTGCTCCGCAGTATCCCATACCTGCACGTAATCCACCAACTAATTGATGAACTGTATCTGCTAAAGGTCCTTTATATGGTACTCGTCCTTCAATACCTTCTGGAACAAGCTTTTTGTTTCCTTCTTGGAAGTAGCGATCTTTACTTCCTTTTTCCATTGCTCCAACAGAACCCATACCACGATATACTTTAAATTGACGGCCTTGGTAAATTTCAGTTTCTCCAGGGCTTTCAGCTACACCAGCGAACATACTACCTAGCATAACAACGTGTGCCCCTGCCGCTAAAGCTTTAACCATATCACCAGAGTACTTAACACCGCCATCTGCAATAACTGGAATACCATGTTTACGAGCTTCAGTTGCACAATCATAAACTGCTGTTAATTGTGGTACACCAACTCCAGCTACAACACGCGTTGTACAAATAGAACCTGGTCCAATACCAACTTTAACTACATTTGCACCAGCTTCAATTAATGCTTTCGTTGCTTCAGCTGTAGCAACATTTCCAGCAATAATATTCAGTGCTGGATATTTTGCGCGAACTTCTTTTACTTTTTCAATAACACCTTGAGAATGTCCATGAGCTGTATCAAGTACAATTGCATCTACACTCGCTTTTACTAATGCATCGATACGAAGCATTGCATCAGCTGTTACACCAACTGCTGCTCCAACCAATAAGCGTCCTTGCTTATCCTTTGCAGAGTTTGGAAATTCAATTACTTTTTCAATATCTTTTATTGTAATAAGCCCTTGTAATACACCGCTATTATCAACAAGAGGAAGCTTTTCAATTTTATACTTTTGTAGGATCTTTTCAGCTTCTCCTAGTGTAGTACCAACTGGGGCTGTAATTAACTGTTCTTTTGTCATTACGTCAGAAATTTTGATTGAGTAGTCTTGGATGAAGCGCATATCACGGTTTGTAATAATACCAACTAATTTTCGCTCATCTAAATTATTTACAACTGGTACACCTGAGATGCGGTATTTTCCCATAAGATGTTCCGCATCATATACTTGATGTTCTGGAGTTAAAAAGAATGGATCTGAAATAACGCCGCTTTCAGAGCGCTTTACTTTGTCAACTTGCTCTGCCTGATGCTCAATAGACATATTCTTATGGATGATTCCTAAACCGCCTTGACGAGCCATTGCAATAGCCATATCAGCTTCTGTTACTGTATCCATTCCTGCACTAATTAACGGGATGTTTAACTGTAAGCTTTCAGATAAAACTGTTTTAACACTTACTTCTCTTGGTAATATATCTGACTTTGCTGGTACAAGTAATACATCATCAAAAGTCAAACCTTCTTTAACAAATTTAGATTCCCACATAATTGTTCCCCCCATAATACCAGAAATTATTATTAGTAGCTTATCAATTGGTTAAAATACTGTCAAGAAAGTATGAATATGTTAGAATTTTTAGACAATAAAAGGAGCGTAATATATGCATCATACACCTTGTGCTTGGCAGCAATTAAGTTTCTTCTTTTCATCTCAAAACGTACAACATTATCTTGCCCGTTGTTATGAAAAATCCTCGATTCAGGATGCCGAAAAAAAAGGTTTTGAAAATTGTTATCCATTTATTTATTACTTAGAACACGGTAAAAATTATTATGAATTATATAAAACAGCGCCATTTTCCATTCAGCCAATGCTGTTATTTTATGGAATGGGACAACTTTTTAAAGCTTGTTTATTAACTATTAATCCCAACTATCCAGAATCAACAACTGTTTTAGCACATGGAGTGACAACCCGTAAACGAAAAAAACAAGGATATCAATTTTTAGAAGATGAGGTGAAAATACAGAAAAACGGACTATTTACTCACGCTGCAGAACAACTGTTTCACATGAAACACTTGGAAACAGAAAAGTTTAATATGTTAGAGTTAATGGGGAAAATCCCTGAGTTACAACATTTATTTCGCTATAGTCAAAAAGGAACAACATTATATAAAATCGATTCAACAAATAAAAATGAGCTCTCCTTTTCAGTCAACATACTAGATCGACTACATATGACTAAAGAGAGATTTTCTCGTTACATCGAAACAGCTTGTAAGCATTTATCAATACAACACGTACCTGAGAAAAATAATGAATTAAATGTGTTTTTTTCAGCACCTATTCAATCATGGAATCCTATGTATAGCACACCTTTATACTACGAGTATCTTGCTGATACTTATTATTTACCACTTACGAACGACCCTAGAAACTCTAAGCCAGTGTTGCCTGAGCTCCTTGTTCATTATTTATTGCTCTATAATTTAAGTATGATTTCGAGGTATGAAACAGATTGGTGGTATGACTTACTTGGAAGCTATGGATCTGAAGATTATCCATTTATTTATCAGTTTCTCAATATTTCTGCTCAAAAAATCCCTTACTATATTTCAGCATTTTTACTACAGGAATCCAACCTATTTCATGGGAAATAAAAAAACACAAGTCAAAAGACTTGTGTTTTTATCTTGCTTGGCGACGTCCTACTCTCACAGGGACAAGGTCCCAACTACCATCGGCGCT
>NZ_JBFPJI010000065.1:0-15039 GCF_040838205.1 Bacillus sp. S4 | reverse complement strand
ATATACGTTCGATACAATAACCATTGTAATTAGTTTATTATATGAGGAGGATTTACGTGGAAAGAACTGCTTTAAGAAAAGTAAAAGGACTTATTGGATTATTAATGGTTTTTGTATTAGCATTCGTGTCATTTCCGTGGAGTGCGTCGGTTAAAGCGGAAGATAAAAAGCAAGAAAAGGCACCAAGTGAGAAGAAAATCGTTTTTCCAGTTGTAAGTGATGTGCATATTAAAGATAGTGGAACAGATGATACGTTCCGCTGGAAACGAGCGATTGAGCAATTTAATACGCTTGCACCAAAGCAAGATGCGTTTGTCATTGTAGGTGATTTTACTGATTCGGGTTCAGTAAAGCAATATGATCGTTTCATGCAAGTGTATAACGAAAATGCAAATAAAGATGCGGTACGAATGAATTCTCTTGGTAATCATGATTATTGGAACGGCTTATCTGTAGAGGGAGCACAGAAGCGTTTCTTAGAAAAGACAGGAATGGAATCGATTTATTATCATAAAGTGGTAAAAGGGTATCATTTCCTTGTTATGTCTCCAGAGGATGGTACAACACATGGCTATTATTCGGACAAGCAAATTAATTGGTTAAAAGAAGAAATGGCAAAGGCACAAAAAGATGATCCAGAAAAACCGATTTTTGTGTTTTTACATCAACATATTAAAGATACAGTGTACGGTAGTCAAGAATGGGGAACGAAAGATAGTGCAAAAATTAATGCGGTATTAAAAGAATACCCACAAGTAATTACGTTTTCAGGTCATTCACATTATCCGTTAGATGATCCGAGATCGATTCATCAAAAAGACTTTACGTCTGTTGGAACATCTTCTGTAAGCTATATGGAAGTTGAAGGCGGTAAAGTACAAGGGAATATCCCCCCAGGAGCTAGCACATTAAGTCAAGGTTTATTAGTAGAAGTAGATGATAAAGAAGTAACAATTAATCGCCGTGATTTCCATACAAATTCTTGGACAGGCGAGCCATGGAAAATTCAGTTGCCATCAAAGAAAGAAACATTTACGCATGTAGAAGATCGTGATAAAGAAAAGCCATCTTTTGCGAAAGATGCGAAATTGTCAGTATCAAATGTAACGGAAAACGCAGCAACAGTAACATTCCCACAAGCGGTGGACAACCTTCTTGTTCATTCTTATCGTGTACAAGCGAAGGATAAACAAACAGGTGAGATTAAAAATAAGTTATTAGCATTCTCAGAGTTTTATCGTGATCCAGTTCCAAAAGAACTTACATTTACACTTGCAGGATTAGATGGCGGGAAATCATATACACTTGAAGTAGTTGCGATTGATTCGTTTGGCAATGAAAGCGCGCAGCCGTTAACGGCTGAAATTACTACGAAAAAAGATAATATTGATCCGAATGTAAAAGTGCCAAAGGCAGACGTTTTTGATGTGAATTTCTTAGATGGTACATTTAAAGATAACTCACCGTTTGGAACAAAAGGTGATGTGAAAGGGAATGTATCTATTGAATATGATAAAGCGTTGAAAACAAATGTAATGAAATTAAATGGAAAAGCAAATACATTTGGGTATCTTCCATTTTCAGCAGCACAAAAAGAAAAAGTAGCAAATTCATTTACGTTAGAAACTGTATTTTCAATGAATGAAATTCGCGGACAAGGTATTTTGCAAAATACAGAGAGTGGTGGAATTGGTTTTGAGTCTACAGGAAGTGGCTATGTAGAATTATGGGCTCATATTGGCGGAAGCTATAAACGTGTTGGCGTTCAATTAGAAGCAAACAAAACGTATCATTTAACAGGAACGTATAACGGAAGTGAAGTAGCAATTTATGTAGATGGTAAAAAAGTAAATAGTCAGCCAGCTAGTGGGAAAGTGTATCATCCGAACGTGCCATTTGCACTTGGTGCAGATCCAGACAGCAACGGAAATGGCGGTATTCCGTTAAATGGACAAATTGCATTAGCAAAATTATATAGTAAAGCATTAAGTTCTTCAGAAGTAGTAGCAGCATATAACGAGTTTTCTAATCGTACAAAATTAGAGCAAGTAAATGCGTTATATGAAGAGATTGCGAAAGTGAAAGAAGTATTGGCAGGTACTTATGAATTTGGTGAAAAGCCAGGTCAATATTCACAAGAAGCTTTTAATGAATTACAAAAAAACTATGACAATGCTAAGAAAGTGTTTGGGAATATGACAAGTACAGGTGAGCAATTTGTTCAAATGTATAATGAATTAAAAACAGCAAACCAAACATTTGTACAATCAAAAGTGGCAGAAGAACAGCCAAAAACACCGAAAGAAAAATTACAAGTGAATGTTGAAGCTGCAAAAGCAGTAGTGAAAAAAGCACAAGCTGCAAATGTAACGGACGGTTCAGTGAAATCATTGAGCCAAAAAATTACAGTTGCAGAAGCTGTATTAAAAGATGTGAAAGTAAAAGATGCACAGGTAGAAACGATGAATCGTACGTTAGAGCACGCTATTTCACTTGTTGAAAAAAGCATCAACAAGTAAGGTATAAGAAAAAGAAGCTTATCATGATAGGCTTCTTTTTTGTTATACTAAAAGTAGTATAGAAAAAGGGAGCGAATAATTTGGAAGAGAAAAAGCTAAAAAGAATTCTTGAATATGTATGGATCGCCGTTGTGCTCCTTGTAGGATATTATTTATTAAAAGATAAAAGTATATGGGTTCTATTTTTAATGACATTTGTATTAGCGGGATTAGGAACGCTATTTATTAACTTTTTCTTTGATAGTTTGAATGCATGGAGAAAGAAAAAGAAAGAGGCGAAGTAAGGGAGAAGAAGTATACAAAAGTTGCAGGTTATGTACGAGCTTGCATCGGTATATTTTTCCCGCTATTAACGGGCAGTAAGACTCCCACCTCAAAATTTGGTGAATACGAGGAAGGTAGTGGGGAGACAACTGCCCGTAAGAGCCCGATTGGTGAGGGTTAATAATTAGTGGGGGATGGACAAAACCCCCACTGATTAAAGTTTCACTTTATCGTTTTACAAGCGTTAACGAAAAAACATAATAGAACGTGAAAATAGCTCGCCTTTATTATAGGCGAGCTATTTTTTATGCTTCTTTTTTCTCATCATTTGTTTTTTCAGTAGCTAAATGACTATGTTTTCTAGAGTAGAAGAAGTAGACGCATAAACCGACTATAAGCCAGACTGCAAAGCTGATCCATGTCGTTTTAGACAAATTAAGCATTAAATATAAACAACAAATAATAGCGACAACTGGTAGTGCAGGTACGAGTGGTGTACGAAAGCCTCGTTTTAAATCAGGATGAGTTTTCCGTAAAATAAGTACAGCAAAGCAAACGAATGAGAAGGCTGTTAACGTACCGATGTTTACTAAATTTGCTAGTAAATGTAGGTCTAAAAGTCCTGCTAATAAAGCTGCAAATACCCCAGTAATCCATGTGTTTAGTAAAGGGATTTTTACTTTTTTATTTACGCGTGATAACGCTTTTGGGAGCAAGCCGTCTCGGCTCATTGCATAAGAAACACGAACTTGTCCATACATAACGACTAAAAGAACGGTTGTCATTCCTGTCATCGCACCAACTGCAAGTAGCCCCGCAATAGTATCTTCGCCAACGAAATGCAGTGCAAATGCAACTGGATCAGAAACATCTAATTGCGTATAAGGAACCATACCTGTTAAAACGAAAGATACGATCATGTATAAAACCGTACAAATAAGAAGGGAACCGATAATGCCAATTGGTAAATCACGCTGCGGTTTTTTCGTTTCTTCTGCCGCAGTTGCGATTGCATCAAAACCTAAAAAGGCGAAGAAGACAGTGGCAGCACCAGTAATAATACCGTCGTACCCGAATGGAATGAACGGTGTCCAATTTTCAGGCTTTACATATTTTGCACCTGCTACGATAAAGGCGATAATAACTGCTAATTTTATAAGGACCATAATATTATTAATGCGTGCGCTTTCGCGTATACCAAAACTTAAAAGACCAGTAATGAGAAGTAAAATACAAACAGCCGGTAAATCAATGAGACCACCTTTTCCTGTTCCAGGGGCCGAGGAAATAATGGCGGGAAGGTGTATATTGAACCCTTGAAGCAATGATTGTAAATATCCAGACCAGCCAACAGCTACCGCTGCAACTGCGAGTAAATATTCGAGCATTAAACACCAACCAACGATGAAGGCGACAACTTCTCCTACGGTCATGTATGCATAAGTATAAACACTTCCTGAGACTGGTATAGAAGAAGCGAATTCGGCATAACAAAAAGCTACACAAGCACAAGTAAATGCAGCAATAAGGAATGATAGCATAATACCAGGACCAGAATGTTTCGCCGCTACAATACCTGTTAATACAAAAATCCCTGTCCCAATTACGGCGCCGATTCCTAAAAACGTTAAATCGAGTGCCGTTAATGTTCGATCTAGCTGCCTTGGTGATTCAGTACTAAGCGCTTTTTTTCGTAATAATGACTTCACTTTGGACTCTCCCCCCGTTTTTCATTTCCATAACTGCGAATAGTAAAGAGTACGTAAGTGAATGAAGGTACAGTTATGGTATGTAGTTTTTTGAAATTTCTGGATTAATTTTAATATAATTCAGAATATTTTGTCAAACAAAACTTTAACAAATAAAATGCCAGTTGTAAGGAGAAACTATGTGCAGAAATAGATGCGGGTTAACAATCAGTAGAGATGAAGAATAATCCACTGATTAAAGTTTCACTTTATATAGTAGGAGAAGATGTTATGTTATTTTATTTCGAACTTGTTATCATTTTACTTTGTACGAAATTAGCTGGTGATATTAGTGTTAGGCTTGGCCAGCCTTCTGTACTTGGTAAATTAATCGTTGGTATTATTATCGGTCCTGCTGTGCTTGGTATTATTAATAGCTCAGAACTTATTGATGAGCTTAGTGAAATTGGTGTTTTGCTACTTATGTTTATGGCGGGACTCGAAACAGATTTAGAAGAGTTAAATCGGAATTTAAAATCATCATTTGCAGTGGCGGCTGGTGGAATTATTTTACCTTTCATCGGTGGATATGTGGCAGGGTTGTTGTTTGGATTAATGCAATCTCATGCAATTTTTATAGGGTTATTACTTTGCGCAACATCGGTTAGTATTACAGTGCAAACGTTACGTGATTTAGGGAAGATGAATACGAGAGAAAGTACTACGATTTTAGGTGCTGCCGTATTTGATGATGTGATAGTCGTTATTTTATTAGCGTTTGTAATGAGCTTTTTAGGAACGCAAGATGTGAATATAACACTTGTCATTGCAAAGAAAATTATTTTCTTTGTAAGTATCGTTTTTATCGCATGGAAAGTAGTTCCGTGGATTATGAAAATGCTCGTACCACTTCGCGTGTCGGAAGCGTTAATTAGTGCGGCTCTTATTATTTGTTTTTCATTTGCTTATTATAGTGAGCAAATGGGAATCGCAGGTATTATTGGGGCATTTGCAGCAGGGATTGCGATTTCGCAAACAGAGTACAAGCATGAAGTGGAACATAAAATTGAACCGATTGCGTATGCGATATTCGTACCGGTTTTCTTCGTAAGTATTGGAATGGAAATTACATTTCAAGGTATAGGAAGCCAACTTTGGTTCATTATCATTATGACGCTCATTGCGATTTTCACAAAGTTAATTGGATCAGGTTTAGGAGCAAGACTAACAGGATTTAACTTACAATCTTCTATTAGTATCGGTGCAGGGATGGTATCACGCGGAGAAGTAGCGCTCATTATTGCAGCAAATGGATTAACGGCAAATTTGTTAGCGAAAGAAAATTTCACAGCTATTGTCATTGTTGTTATATTGACAACGATTATTACGCCGCCACTTTTGAAGAAGTACTTTGTATAGAAAGGGCTTATCTGATGTAGGTAAGCTCTTTTTTTTATCGCAAAAAAGCAATGGTTATGCAGCATGAACAGGTTGTAATTATGGTAAAATCTACGTATATGCTAGGGTAAGGAGAGAAATAGGTGAAGATTACGAGGGGAAAAGTTATAGGTGTAGTTATACTTCTTTTACTTTGCATACCATTTATTGTAGGAAAAGAATCAAAAGTGAAAGGTTTTCCGGTTTCTATTTTTTCTTCCTATGTGGAAGGGGATAATCCGAAAGAACATAAGTACACCGCATTTTTACCTGACTTCGCAATTTGGATAGACGGATGGGAAAAACAGAGATCTGAAGGTGAAATAACTGCATATAAAAAAGGGAATCGAACTGTAATTGTTCAGCATCCTCCTGGTGATGATGGCTATTATCTCCATGAAGAAGAATATGCGAAATAAAAAGCAGCTGTAAGAAGTGGAGGTGAAATGGTGAAAGCTTCAACATTACTATTTAAAATTGAAAATAATATGGATCAATTTTCACCAGCTGAAAAGAAGGTTGCCATGTACATAATGGAGAACGCAGAGATTGTTCCAAATTTAACGACAAAAGAAGTGTCTACAAATGCGGGATCGAGTGAGGCGAGTGTTGTACGTTTTTGTAAAACAATCGGTATTGGAAGCTTTAAAGCATTTAAGATAGCGCTCGTTCGTGAATTAACAATTGTTGATTATAATATTAACGATTTTTCAGTGATGAATACAGAAGATGGACCGTACGATTTGTTTAATAAAGTTACATATGTGAATAAAGCTGCAATTGAGGCGAGTGTTACTGCGATAGATAAGAAGGAACTTGAGAAAGCTGCAGATAGTATTGTAAATGCTAATAAGATCATATTTTATGGTGTAGGTGGATCAGCTACACCGGCGATGGACGGAGCTTATAAATTTACTAGGCTTGGATTTACTGCAATGATGCTATCCGATTTTCATATGATGTTGCCACTCGTAACAAATTTAAAAGAGGGAGATATATTTGTGGCGATTTCAACTTCTGGGCGGACGAAAGATGTGCTTGAAATGGCGCAATATGCGAAAAGACAAGGTGCTACAGTTATTGCGATTACGAAGCTAGATCAATCATCTCCTCTATATAAAGCGGCAGACATTCGCCTTTGTATGCCGGATGTAGAGCAAGATCATCGCATTGCAAGTATTGCTTCACGAATGACGCAACTGAATATGATTGATGCTTTATACGTTATTACTTTTAACCGTATTGGCAATAATGTGATAGATCAATTTATGGAGACGAGAGAAGAGGCTCTGCGGTTACGGAAGTTAAAGTGAAAAGATGGGGCAACCCATCTTTTTTGTGTGGCTGGACATAAATTTGTCATGAAAAGAAATAAAATTTCATAAAATAAGAGAGTAATATTGATTTTTAATTTCTTAAAGTTATAATGAAAGTATGAAATTAAATTTCAAAGAAGGTGACAATATGTTAGAAAATTTATCTACAGAACATCGTAATGAGAAGACGATGAATTTAGATGAGATGAGCATAAAAGAAGTTTTACAAAGTATGAATCAAGAAGATCAAACTGTTGCGTTAGCAGTTGAAAATGAAATAGAAGAAATTGAAAAGGTTGTACAAATTGTTATTAAGTCTTTTGAAGAAGATGGACGATTAATTTATATTGGGGCTGGTACGAGTGGTCGTTTAGGCATTTTAGACGCAGTGGAGTGCCCGCCGACATTCGGTACAGATGACAAAATGGTGCAGGGATTTATAGCAGGTGGATTAAAAGCGTTTACCAAAGCGGTAGAAGGTGCTGAAGATCGTGAAGAGTTAGCAGAAGAAGATTTAAAAAGTATTGGATTAAACGAGAAAGATACGGTTATTGGAATTGCAGCAAGTGGTAGAACACCTTATGTAATTGGCGGATTGAAATACGCAAGTAGCGTGGGAGCGAGTACAGCTAGCATTTCCTGTAATAAAAATGCTGAAATAAGTAAATATGCAAAACTAAATGTGGAAGTGGAAACAGGCGCAGAAATATTAACAGGCTCAACACGGTTGAAGGCTGGCACAGCGCAAAAGTTAGTACTCAATATGATTTCTACAGCGTCTATGATTGGTGTAGGGAAAGTATATAAAAACTTAATGGTAGATGTTCAATCTACAAATGCAAAATTGGTAGAACGCTCAAAACGAATTATTGTGGAAGCGACAGGCGCTAGTTATGAAGTAGCTACAGAGTATTATGAGAAAGCAAATCGAAATGTGAAAGTTGCAATCGTTATGATATTACTACAGTGTGAATATGGGGAAGCACTAGAAAAATTAAAAGGTGCGAAAGGATTTGTGAAGAAGGCACTTTAAACTATGGGGAGGGGGATTCTATTATGAAGAAAGAAGAGATAATGGCGAGTAGGATTACGGAGCAACTTGGGGGAGTAAAAAATATTCGTGGCATTGCTCATTGTATGACGAGGTTACGACTAACGCTTCATGATGAAAGTAAAGTGAACATGGACCTTTTGAAAAAGGTTGAAGGCGTTATGGGTGTGATTGAAGATGAAACACTTCAAGTTGTCGTTGGTCCAGGAACGGTAAATAAAGTAGCAGCAGAAATGGAAGTTTTAACAGGACTCAGAATTGGTGAAGTGGCAGATCATCACCTTGAAGATCTTGGGCAAGAGATGAAGTCAGAGATTAAGAAGAAAAATAATACACCAGTGAAAAACTTTTTAAGAAAAATAGGAAGTATTTTCATTCCGTTAATACCTGGTCTTGTCGCATCAGGAATTATAAATGGGGTCGCTAACTTTGCGAAAAATGCAGGTGCTGACCCGAATGCAACATGGCTGCAAATGTTACTTTTAATTGGCGGCGGTATCTTTACATTCTTAGGTATTTTAGTCGGCTGGAATACAGCGAAAGAATTTGGCGGGACGCCAGTTCTTGGGGCAATTGCTGGTATTTTAATTTTCAACCCGGCGATGGCGAATGTAAAATTATTTGGTGAAGCGCTAGTACCCGGACGGGGCGGATTATTTGCAGTTATTTTTGCAGCATGGCTTATGGTTGTAGTTGAGAGACGAGTACGAAAAGCGGTGCCAAATGCAGTTGATATTATCGTAACACCACTTATTACTGTATTAGCTGTAAGTATAGTAACGATGTTAGCGATTCAGCCAGTAGCGGGATTCTTATCTGATGGTATTACGAGTGGTATTAATGCAATTTTAAATGTTGGTGGAGCGTTTGCGGGAGCTGTGCTTGCAGGAACATTTTTACCTCTCGTTATGGTCGGGTTACATCATGGTTTAACACCAATTCATATGGAATTCATTAATCAAACACATGTAACACCTTTATTACCAGTACTCGCAATGGCTGGCGCTGGGCAAGTAGGAGCAGCGATTGCGATTTATGTAAAAATAAAAAATAAACGACTTCGTAATGTGATTAAAGGTGGATTGCCAGTTGGATTTTTAGGAATTGGCGAACCGTTATTATATGGGGTTACATTACCACTTGGGAAACCATTTATTACTGCTTGTTTAGGAGCGGCTGTCGGTGGTGCATTCCAGGCAGTAATGAAAACGGCTTCACTCGGAATCGGTGTATCAGGATTATCTTTAATTCCGTTAATTGCTGATAATAAATATTTATTATATTTCTTAGGGTTAGTGATTGCATATACTTTCGGATTTATCTTTACGTACTTCTTCGGCTTTAAAGAAGAAATGGCAGAAAACATATAGAGAAAGGGATTCCTTTCTCTTTTTTTTATATTAGTAGAAGGAGAGATTTATATGTTAGGAGTTTCAATTTATCTTTCAAAAGAGCGAGTGGACAAACAAGAAGCATGGTTAAAAATAGCGAAAGAAAACGGATTTTCATCTATTTTTACATCTCTTCACATTCCAGAAGATGATCCGAATACGTATAAAGAGTTAATTCAAATACTTGGGAAACAAGCTCTCGAAAATGAAATGGAATTAATGGTCGATGTCTCTCCAAAGTCGTTACATCATTTAGGAGTAACGTATGAAAATGTGGAAGAATTATTGGAGTGGGGCATTACTGGTTTACGAATGGATTACGGCATCGCGCCCAAAGAAATTGCGAGTGTATCTCATAAGATGAAGGTAGCGTTAAACGCGAGTACGATTACAGAATCATTTTGGAAAGAGTTAATTGCGGAAAATATACGAGTAGATCGTGTAGAAGCGTGGCATAATTTTTACCCGCGTCCAGAAACAGGACTAGCAAAGTCATTTTTACAAAAACAAAATAAGTATTTACATGATTGCGGAATAAAAACGATGGCATTTATTCCGGGAGATGGTGAAAAACGAGGTCCTTTATATGAAGGTTTACCAACGTTAGAAAAGCACCGCTATATGCGTCCACTTGAAGCGTATTTAGAACTTGTTCAAGAGTGTGACGTCGATAAAGTGCTAATTGGAGACATAAGCGCGAGTCTAGAAAGTGTACAAGAAATCGCGATGGCGAGTAATGGGATTATTCCGCTGCGATATGAGCCATTTATAAATGAAATGGAAGTATTGAAAGTGGTAGAGAAAGTGCATACGAATCGGCTTGATCCAGCTCGTGATGCCATTCGTTCTGTAGAATCGCGCGAAGAAAATAAAGTTGTATTACAGCCGATGAATACAATTTCAAGAAAACGAGGCAGTATTACAATTGATAATGAATTGTACGGTAGATATGCTGGCGAAATGCAAATTGTTATAAGTGATTTACCTGAAGATGGGAAAGTGAATGTTGTTGGAATGGTGATTGAAGAAGATGTGTCTTTATTGTCTTATATAGGCGCTGGGAAAAATTTTCAACTTATTCTAAGTAATAGAGCGAAAGCTTGAATTAGCACTATTTTGTAAAAAACATTATCCGTAAAGGGGATAATGTTTTTTGGTTTCTTTAAAAAAGTATTTGACGAATGAAAAGAAATACCGTATTGTTTTGTCTTGTGAATAAATGTTCACCATAACAAAACAAAAAAGGAGAGTTCAAAATGAATCAATATATTGGGAATTTAATTATTCGTATCGTGTTAGGAGTTACGTTCTTTGCACACGGTTTAGCAAAGTTTCAATCAGGTATAGATAACGTAGCAGGATGGTTTACAAGTATCGGTTTACCAGGTGGTCTTGCATACGGCGTAGCAACAGTTGAATTAGTTGGTGGTATATTATTGATTATCGGTTTAGGCGTGAGGTATGTAGGATTGTTATTCGCTCTTATTTTGGCTGGAGCTATCGTAAAGGTAAATGGAGCAGCAGGCTTATTAGGAGATGGAAAGAATCCGGGATATGAATTAGATCTTGCATTATTATCAATGGGTGCGTATTTATTCGTTGTAAAAGCAGAAGGATATGTAGATCGTTTCTTAAAAGAGAAAGTAATGAAAACGAAGTAAATTTCATTTTTTAAGTGTTGACTTGACGACTTGGTGTAACTATAATAATTACATCAAGTCGATTAGTAATAAAATGATTCGTATATTTTTTTATTCTAGCTGTAACTAAGTTAGTTACAGCTAGAATAAAGCTTAAAGAATAAAGGAATATAAAAGAGTAAATAAAAAGTGGAGGAAATAACATGTCAAAATTACATTTAGAGGTTTTTACAGGATCTGAGCAAGCATTTCAAGTTACATCCACAATTGTATACGGAGAAAAAGATGCAATTCTTATCGATGCACAATTTTTATTAAGTGATGCACATCGTTTAGCAGCTCAAATTATTGAAACAGGAAAGAATTTAGCTCATATTTATGTAACTCATTTCCATCCAGATCATTATTTTGGATTAAATGTATTACATGAAGCATTTCCAAAAGCGAAAATTGTAGCGTTGCGAAATACAGTAGAAGATATTCGCAATACGTTTGAAAAGAAAGTGGAACAATGGAAACCATCTATTGGGCATAATGTTCCTCATCAGCCAATTGTTCCAGAAGTGTTAGAGGGAGATAAGCTTACGTTAGAGGGAAATGACTTAATCATTAAAGGTGGTCTACAAGGTGATACACCTAATAATAGTTACGTATGGATTCCGTCATTAAAAGCAGTAGTTACAGGAGATATCGTGTATAACAATACTTTCGCATGGACGTTAGAAACAGATGCTGAAGCTCGTCATAAATGGTTAGAAACATTAAGTGAACTTGAAAATCTTCACCCTGAAATTGTTGTAGCGGGTCATCGTGATTATGACGTACCAAATACAGCAGATGCGATTAAGCATACTCGTAAATATTTAGTAGCATTTGATGAAGTTCTTGCAGGAAATCCTTCAAGTGAAGAAATTCAAACGGCAATAAAGGAACGATTCCCGCACGTTAAAGCGTTAGAAATTGGACTTGTTTTAGCGGCAAACGCATTTGGGGTGAAAAAATAATGGTACAAAAAACAAATTTAGAAATTGTTCGAAGCACATATGAAGGACCATCTTCTTCAAATGCAAAACATTTAGCGGAAGCTCTCTCTGAAAAAGTAGAGTGGACAGAGGCAGCCGGTTTTCCGTACGGTGGAACGTATATTGGTACAGAAGCTATAATGGAAAATGTATTTAGTCGTTTAGGATCAGAATGGGATAATTATAAAGCGAGTGTAAATACGTACCATGAAGTAAACGGAAAAGATGTAATCATTGCTGAAGGTATGTATTCTGGAGTTTATAAAGAAACGGGAAAATCATTTGAAGCAGAATTCGTTCATATATGGCAGCTTGAAAATGGAAAAATCGTAAAATTCAAGCAATATGTGGATAGTTATATTGTGCGAGCAGCGATGAAGGTTTAAAATGAAATAAGGAAACAAATGGAATCGGCTGTGCGCAGGCGATTCCATTTGTTTATGTGATTATTAGGGGAATGGGGAATACATAATATGAAAAAATGGATTATAGGGACAATTACAATAATTGTAATTGCGATAGGAGCTGTATTCGGTGTTACTAAACTGCTTAATTATATAGAAGAAGAGGAGAAGAGTCTTAAAGCACAAAATGTAATGGGGCAACAAGGGAAGAAAGCAAAGGAAGAGAAGCAACAAGCTAGTGAAGATGAAATTATTTCTACAATGCATAGGATGGTACATCAAAAAGTGAAATCCTCTGAGAAATGGGGATTTATCGAAATGACAAATAAGGAAATTAGTAGTGCGAAGAACGCAGTAGAAAGCAGTACTAATTTTAAATATAAATCAAAGCTACTTTCTACTTTGGAGCGTTGGGAGAAAGGAGACTTTTCACAAACGGTTGAGGAGCATAACTTTTTGTGGGAAATTCAAGGTGGTGATACCGGAAAGGCAACAGAACGCTTATCGCCAGAAGAAGAAAAACAGTATGTGAAAGAAATGAAAGGTAAATAAAAACATCGCCACTCTGGTGGCGATGTTTTTTCATTAAGAATGCTTTCGCACTAAAGCTCTAGTCGTCTGAGGAGAAACAGTTTTAAAATGAGAGAATAAATAGCACCCTGTAACGACGATAATTGTCCCGAAAATTTGAATCCATGTTAGTTCTTCTCCAAGGAAAATAAATGCTAAAATAGCTGTGAAAATTGGATTGAAATTTAGAAAAATACCCGATGTAGTAGCTCCTAATTTCTGTACACCAATGTTCCAAAATACCATACAAAGGACCGTTGAAACGAGTCCTGTATATAAAAGTGATGTTATGAAGGAAGAATTAATATTGGAAACAGTGAAGTTGCCTATGTTAAATGGAAGCAATAAAATGACGCCGAAAATACCAGAATATAACGTCGCCATTAGCGGTGTAACTGTTTTTGTCGCCCATTTACTGCAAACAGAGTAAATACCCCAAATACATACTGCCGCCATCATCCATAAATCTCCGCTATTAAAATGTAGTGAAAATAAAAGTGCAAAATTTCCTTTTAAAAGGACGAGCATAACCCCGAAAAATGAAAGAATCATAGAAAGAATTTGAAGTGTATTTACTTTTTCTTTTAGAAATAGCACAGAAAATAATGCAATCGAAATAGCGTTCAATGTAGAAATAAGACCTACATTCGTTGCGGATGTTTTTTCTAGTGCTAAAAATTGAAAAATGTTAAAAAGAACGACTCCTGAAATTCCCATAAGTATTAACGGAAGTATTGCAGAGCGTGGTGGAATGATTTTCTTCTCTTTAAACCATACCATTGGTAATAAACAAATGATCGCAATTAGCCATCTTAAACTTGTCAGTGTCATCGGAGATGCATGATCGACGAGTGATTTCCCAACGACGAAATTTCCTCCCCATAATAAGCTTGTTAATAATAGTAAAAAGACATAAAAATAAGGCATGCTAAAAACCCCTTTGTTGAAATAAGAATGAACTGTAAATAATTTTAGCATTTTTCTTTATTGTCTAATATATTCTTTTGTATAATGGTAAAAATCCGATAAAATATTTCGTTAGAAATCTCATTTACAGAAAAATATTCAGTTTTATATAAGTTATGAGATGTTTCTTCGAATAATCATCGGTAAGAAAAAGGAGGAATTTTGATGGAGTCATCTGTTATTAAAGTGCTTGATGATTTGGATGTGAAAATTTTAGATATATTGCAGAAAGAGTCACAAGTAAGTAATGCAGAGTTAGCACGCCGCGTTAATTTATCACCAGCTGCTATGCATGCAAGAATAAAAAGATTAGACGGGGAAGGATTCATTGATAAGCAAGTAGCAATTTTAAATCAAGAAAAGCTTGGATTTGATTTATTATGTTTCATTTTTATGAGCACGAATATTCATCAGTCGGAAAAACTTGAAGTGTTAGAACGAGAATTAGAATCTATGCCTGAAGTGTTAGAATGTCACTGTTTAACAGGCGAATATGATTATTTATTAAAAGTTGCGAATCGTGATCGTAAGGAGTTAGAGCAGTTTATTAGAAAGTTAAATAAGCTAGGTATTACACGTATACAAACGAGTTTAGCACTTCGTGAAATTAAATATTCTACGGTATTGCCGATACGGAATGAGGAACCGAGCATCGATTAAGTTGCTTGGTTTTTTGTTTATATAAAATTCAGAAAAGTGATTGACGGAGAGAAAAGAGAGATGTATTATTATATGAAATTATGAATTAAAATTCATCTAATGTTATAAATG
>NZ_JBFPJI010000064.1:0-15079 GCF_040838205.1 Bacillus sp. S4 | reverse complement strand
GTAATAGATAACTCTCTTTTTTCAATATGAAAAATCTACTAAGGAGCAACAGTCTAAAAATAGATGTTCTCCTAAAATATAGATTTGAAAAATAGTTTTTAGAAAAGTATTAGATGAAAAATCCGACATTAGAAAAGAAAAAAAGGATTCTTCCTAATTAGTAAGAAAGATTGTCTATAGAAGTTCATAAAATGTAATATATTCAATTTCCATCCATTGAAGGGGGAGGTTAATTTTTAATGAATGAAGTGAAAAATTTCTTTCGAAGTAGAGGGTTTCAACGGTTTCTCGTTTTAATAATATTAGTGCTTGTATTGTATGGATTAAAAAGCATGATTAATTTAATATTAATTACGTTTATTCTCACGTTTTTGATGGATCGATTTCAAAAGTTTATTTCAAAAAAATTGAAAGTAAATAGGAAAGTGGTTATTGCTGGTTTATATATTGTATTAGTGACGTTTATTGTAACTACACTATATAAATATTTGCCTGTACTAACGATACAAATTTCACAATTAATTTATCAATTTAAATTGTTTTTTCAGAACCCACCTGATAACGAGATAATTAAATATGCACTTTCGACAATTAATGGAATGGAAGTATCGAAATATATCGAACAAGGTGTAGATGTCATATATCAATCGATAGCAAACATAGGAAAAGTCAGTTTACAAATACTACTTTCTCTTATTTTAAGCTTATTTTTCTTATTAGAAAAAGAACGCATTATAGCATTTACTTCGAAATTTAAAGATAGTAAGCTGAAAATTTTTTATGAGGAGATTGCATATTTTGGTGAAAGATTTGCAAGATCGTTCGGAAAAGTAATTGAAGCACAGTTTTTAATTGCGGTTGTCAATTGTGTGCTCACTGTAATTGCACTTGTCATTTTAGGATTTCCGCAGCTTCTTGTATTGGCTGTCATGGTCTTTCTACTCGGTTTGATTCCAGTTGCTGGTGTTATCATTTCATTGTTTCCACTTTGTATCATTGCCTATAATGTCGGCGGGGTTATGTATGTTGTTTACATACTAGTGTTCATTACAGTAATCCACGCTCTTGAAAGTTATTTATTAAATCCAAAATTTATGTCTGCAAAAACGAATTTACCTGTTTTTTATACATTTATGATTCTTATTTTCTCAGAACATTTCCTTGGAATATGGGGGCTTATTATTGGGATTCCAATCTTTATCTTTTTATTAGATGTACTTGATGTAAATAATGATGAACCGATTAATGATACTAAGTGATAGAAAATGACCGATGTTTTCTCTTGATGAAAACATCGGTCATTTGTTATTTTTTCTTTGGAGGAGGTAGTTTAACGAAGGTATTTGCAATTAAAGCTATAATAACAGCAGCAAAAATAAAGACTGCGATTACACCAACTCCCATACCTGCCCATCCTCCTATAAGGAAGATACTTATCGGTATTGCTAACAAGCTTAAAATAAGTAGAATCAATCCGAGATTCTTATCATATTTTTTAGTTGGAAATAGCGTTCTGATGATTAAGAAGAGGAAAAGTATTAAGGATGCTACAGCTAGCAAGAGGATTACAATCGTCCAAGAATCATTCATGAAATCACTCCTTTTTATAGATAATATTACCGTTTAAATTGAGGGGGAACTATAAAAATATAAAAAAGCAATCCAATATAAATTGGATTGCTTTTTTGATTGAAAAATATGATTAAAGAACAGGAGCCATTGTTTCTTTCAATACTTGAACAGAGTGATCGAATTTTAATTCTTCCTCTTCACTTAGTTCAACTTCTAAAATTTCACGAACACCGCCGCGGTTTAAAACAGCAGGTACGCCGATATAAACATCTTGTTGGCCGTATTGACCTTCAAGATATGCTGATACAGTTAATACGCTGTTTTCATTGCTTAAGATTGCTTTCGTAACACGTAAAAGTGACATGCCGATGCCGTAGTATGTAGCACCTTTTCGTTCAATAATGTGATAGGCTGCATCACGAACGTTTACGAAAATATCATCTAAATCTTTTTGGTTATATGTGTTGTCTTTTTCAAGAAGCGTTTGTAGTTTTTGAATACCAATTGATACGTGACTCCACACCGGAAGTTCTGTATCACCGTGCTCTCCGATAATATAAGCGTGAATGTTATGAGGTCCAATATCGAAGTACTCACCTAACATATAGCGGAAACGAGCAGAATCAAGAGTTGTACCAGAACCGATTACGCGTTCTTTCGGTAATCCAGATTCTTTCCAAGTTACGTAAGTTAAAATATCTACAGGGTTTGTTGCAATTAAGAAGATACCGTCAAAGCCGCTATCCATAATGCTCCGAACAATTTGCTTGAAAATTTTAGCGTTTTTCTCAACTAAATCTAAGCGTGTTTCACCTGGCTTTTGTGGTAATCCAGCTGTAATTACAACAAGATCTGCGTCTTTACAATCTTCATAACTACCTTTCCAAACCTTTGTTGGAGCTGGTGCGAAAGGAACGGCATGGCTTAAGTCCATTGCTTCTCCTTCAGCTTTTGCTTCATTTACATCAACTAAAACAAATTCTTCAGCTACAGCTTGGTTAATCATACAGTAAGCATAACTACATCCAACTGCTCCTGTTCCTACTAATACAACACGGTTAATACCTTTTTTCATTTCAAAATTCCTCGCTATTTCATAAATTTTATTATGTAAGATAATACGTCTTACTTCTATAGTTTCATATCTATTTTATTACATTTTATAAAAGATATTCAAGTGATTGAAAATGTATCCACTCAATTACTTGAATGAAACATAGGAATCCTGTTAAACGAATATAATTCAGTAAAATCCTTCGTAAAAGGGGAATTGGCATGGGGAATCCATTATCGATGGAACAAATGCTTCAAATTGTTCATGAAGGGCTTGCCAAAACGAATAACCCCAAACGGATTACAGTTGCCGGTGCAGGGATATCTGGATTAGTTGCAGCATCTTTATTAAAAGAGGCTGGGCATGAGGTAACGATTATAGAAGCAAATAACAGAATAGGTGGCAGGGTGTATACGATTCGTGAACCATTTAGTGCAGGATTATATTTTAACGCAGGTCCTATGCGTATTCCGGATACTCATGATTTAACTTTAGCCTATATTCGTAAATTTAAACTACCGTTAAACCTTTTTATTAATAAAACTTCTTCAGATATAATTTATACGAATAACAAAAGAACGAGATTGGATGTGTTTGAAAAGGATCCAAGTGTACTTGGATATCCAGTTTTAGATAAAGAAAGAGAGAAAACGGCAGAAGGGTTAATGTTAGAGGTATTGGAACCGATACTTAATTATATTAAGAAAGATCCTGATAAAAACTGGATTATTGTTGAAAAAAAGTATAAAACATATTCGCTCGCTTCATTTTTAACTGAGTATTATTCAGATGGAGCAATAGATATGATCGGAGTACTTCTTGATATGGAAGCATACATGGGAATGTCTTTAATTGAAGTATTACGCGAAATGATCTTTTTCACTTCAACGACGAAATATTATGAGATAACGGGCGGGATGGATAAATTACCAAATTCATTTTTACCAGAACTAAAGGATAATATTTTTATGTCGTATAAAGTAGAAAAAATTATACAGGAAGATAATAAAGTAATGCTGCAAGTAACCCATGAACAAACGTTAAATTCATTTATAGTAACTGGTGACATCGCTATTGTCACAATTCCATTTTCAGCTTTGCGATTTGTAGAAGTCCAGCCATATCATTTATTCTCTTATCATAAAAGGCGGGCAATTCGTGAATTAAATTATATTGCTTCAACTAAAATTGCGATAGAGTTTAAAAGTAGGTTTTGGGAAAGAGCAGGACAATATGGTGGGAAGTCCATTACAGATTTACCTATCCGCTTTACATATTATCCGAGCTACGGCATTCATACACCAGGGGCAGCGATCGTTTTAGCAAGTTATACTTGGGCAGATGAAGCATTAACATGGGATAGTCTCTCGCATAGAGAACGTATTCGTTATGCGTTGAAAAATTTAGCGCAAATATATGGAAACGTGGTTTATAGTGAGTATGTTGCAGGAGAATCTTTTAGCTGGAGTCAAAATCCGTATTCTTGCGGAGCATTTACAGCTTTTGAACCAGGGCAAGAGCTTGAAGTATTTCCATATATTACGCCGCCAGCTGGCAGGGTGCACTTTGCAGGAGAACATACGACGTTAACACATGGATGGATGCAAGGAGCGATTGAGTCTGGAATTAGAGTTGCTCATGAAGTGAATGAAAATGAAACGATAATCTAGCAGTTTTGTTTACAAATAGTTGTTCTTTTAATAAAATGATAAATATAAATCGTAATTATTACGCTTTGAATACGTTTAGAATAAAGAAATGGATGGTCGATCGAATGAATAAAGTAGAAATTCATATATTAGGTGGTTTTTTAGGTAGCGGAAAATCAACATTGCTGCAAAATTTATTATTAGCAGAAAAGAAGAAAAATCGAAAAGTTGCAGTTTTGATGAATGAAATCGGTGAATACTCGGTAGATACAGATATTATTGGAAAAGAGAATGTGTTAAGGGAACTTCTGAAAGGATGTATTTGTTGTACGTTGAAAGAAGAGCTTGAAATACAATTACATTCTTTATATCAACAAGAAAGACCAGATGTAATTTATATAGAAACAACAGGCGTCGCACATCCAATTGAAGTGTTAGATGCATGTGTATCACCAATTTTAGCTCCTTTCCTTGAAGTGAAATCTATAGTAGTCGTATTAGATGCAGTAAGATGGTTAAACCGAAGTATATTAAGTGCAAATGTACAACAGCTATTACATGAGCAAATGAAATTTGGTAGTCACATTCTTATTAATAAATCAGATTTACTAACAGATGAGGATAAGAAAAAAGTAATTGAAGAAGTAAAAGAAATAAATAATCATGCGAAATTGTTTGAAACAAAGTATTGTAATATATCTTTGAATGATATAGAAGAAGCTGAATTTGTGAGTGATGGAGAACACGAGACACTTCATGTTAAACAACATTTACATATACAAACAATGACGTATCAATTTACGAAATCGATTGATCAAGAGAAATTGTATGAATGGCTTTCGAATTTACCAGATAGTATTTATCGTGTGAAAGGTTTTGTGAAATTCCATGGAGATAAATACCCTCACTTATTCCAATATTCGTTTGGGGTACCAACTTTACTGGAACAAGACTTCGGTTTCCCGACAAACTTGGTGGTAATAGGGGAAGGGTTAGATAAGAAACAATTGGCTGAAGGGTTAGAGAAAGTGGAACTTAGCTCTAATTAAGATTAAAAGACTAACTTAAAGATAAGTTAGTCTTTTTTGTATGTAGAAAAATACTTGGCGGATTTTGTCTAATAAAAATAATTGTAAAATTCAAAAATATATTTATAATCAAATCTAAGAGGTGATTCAGGTGTCAGAAAAAATAATAATGGATGTAAAAAATCTAACAACAAAAGGACTGGAAACGAGAGAGAAATTATTGTGTGCTGCAGAAGAGGTGTTTGGTAGTAAAGGATATTATGAGGCTTCTATCGTGAATATTACGCAAGAAGCAAAGGTAGCGCACGGAACTTTCTATAATTATTTTCCAGCTAAAAAAGATATATTTGATGAATTGATTCGTAGATTGAACCGTGAGTTACGCTTAATTATTAAAGAAGAAATGAAGGGGATATCAAGTTATGAAGAGGCGCAAAGAAAAGGTTTTCAGGCATTTTTTCGATGGGTAAAAGATCGTCCTAATCTATATAACATTGTACAACAGGCGGTAGTTGTTGATGATGATTTATATAGATGGTACTATGCAAAGCTCGCAAATGGATTTTTAAAAAGTTTGTCGGCTGGTATGGAAGCGGGAGAGTTTAAACAACTTGATAAAGAAACAATTGCGTATTGTCTTATGTCAATTGGTCAATTTCTAGGAATGCGCTGGGGGTATTGGGAAGAGAAGGATGTTCCGGAGAAGGTATTTGAGGCAGCGATGTCATTAATATTTGAAGGATTGAGAAAGAGATAAGGGAGTGGTAAATATGGAAGGCATTGCTTATTGGATTGAAAAACGAGCATATTTACATCCTGATCGCATTGCCGTTATTACGGAAGAAGAGGAAATAACATATAAACAGTTACATGAGTATGTGAGTAAAGTAGCAGCATATTTAATTTGCGATTTAAATATGAAAAAAGGAGAAAGGGTAGCTATTTTATCACAAAACAGCTTGGAATATATTGTCCTTTTATTTGCTATAGCGAAAGTAGAATGCATTGCTGTTCCACTGAATATAAGGTTAACAGAAAATGAACTTATATTTCAGTTGAAAGATAGTGGAACCACGGTTTTATTTGTAGAGGAAACATTTCAAAATATGGCACTTTCAATGGAGAAGGAATCATATGTACAAAGAGTTCTTTCGATAAAAAATTTAAAGCGAATAGAAAATAGAAACAACCACTATTTTGAGGATATAAATGAAAGCGCATCCTTTATTATATGTTACACTTCGGGAACAACAGGAACACCGAAAGGAGCTGTACTTACACAAAAAAATATGTTTTGGAATGCGCTCAATAATACATTTGCGATTGACCTAACTATTCATGATCGCTCCATTGTATTATTGCCTTTATTTCATATTGGTGGGATTGGTTTATTCGCATTCCCAACTTTATTTGCAGGTGGAATAATCATTATTCCAAGAAAATTTGAGCCAATCACAGCGCTTTCCATGATAGAAAAACATAAAGTGACTGTAGTGATGGGAGTGCCTACAATTCATCAAGCATTAATTAATTGTTCAAAGTTTGAAAGTACGAATTTACAATCAGTACGTTGGTTTTATAATGGCGGTGCTCCGTGTCCAGAAGAGTTGATAAGAGAATTTATAGATAGAGGATTTTTATTCGGTCAAGGTTTTGGTATGACTGAAACATCACCAACAGTATTCATGCTTTCAGAAGAAGATGCAAGACGTAAAGTAGGCTCAATTGGAAAACCTGTTCTATTTTGTGATTATGTACTTATCGATGGAAATAAAAATAAAGTTGAAGTTGGTGAAGTTGGAGAGTTAATTATAAGAGGGCCAAATGTAATGAAAGAGTATTGGAATCGGCCAGATGCAACAGAAGAAACTATTCAAGGTGGTTGGTTACATACTGGTGATTTAGCTAAAGTTGATGAAGATGGTTTTGTATACATTGTCGGTAGAAAAAAAGAAATGATAATTTCAGGTGGTGAAAATATTTATCCACTTGAAGTAGAACAAGTCATTAATAGGCTTTCGGATGTATGTGAGGTAGCGGTCGTTGGTACACAACATTTACAGTGGGGAGAGATACCAATCGCTTTTGTTGTGAAAAAGAGTAGCAGTGTATTAACTGAAAAAGAAGTAATTGAACATTGTCTTCTATTTCTAGCAAAATATAAAATTCCAAAAGAAATTGTATTTCTAGAGGAATTACCTAAAAATGCAACTGGTAAAATTCAAAAAGTACAGTTAGCTAATCAATTGAAAAGTAGGTGAAGGGATGACCAAATATAGCGCTGGGCAACAAGCATCTTGTAGTAAAACAATAACAGAAACAGATTTTGTACTATTTGCAGGTTTAAGTGGGGATTTTAACCCAATCCATATTGATCATGAGTATGCGAAACAAACTAGATTTAATCAAAGAATAGCACATGGTTTATTAACTTCTAGTCTATTATCACAATTGTTAGGAGTACATTTGCCAGGAAAGGGTTCTGTTTATATGGAACAAACTATTAAATTTACAACACCAGTTTTTATAGGAGATACGATTACAGCTACGGCTACAGTACAAGAGTTTATTATCGAAAAGAGAGTAATAAAATTGTTAACAGAGTGTCATAATCAAAAAGGAGATTTAGTTTTAACAGGTGTAGCTACTATGATGGTGCCAAAAGAAGGAGGAGTAGTCTAATGAATATCGGGATTGAAGCGACAGGAGTATTCTTCCCAAAAGGCGTAGAGACAGCTGCAGACCTATCTAAAAAAACAGGTATCCCTGAGAATATTATTATAGAAAAATTTGGGCTATATGAAAAGCATGTCGCAGACGAAACGATGCATGCATCAGATTTAGCTATTGCTGCTGCAAAGCCAATATTACTACAAGTTAATCCTCAATCTATTGATGTAGTCATTTATTTTGGCAGTCCACATAAAGATTACCACGTATGGTCTAGTGCCCCAAAAATTCAGCATGAACTTGGATTGAAGAATGCTTATGCTTTTGAAATTATGAATGTTAGTTCTTGCTTTCCAATTGCTCTCAAAGTCGCAAAAGATATGCTCTACTCTGATAAATCAATTGAAAACATATTATTAGTAGGTGGATGTAAAGAATCTCAAATTGTAGATTATGATAATCCACGCTCACGTTTCATGTTTAATTTCGCTGATGGCGGAAGTGCAGCCTTAGTAAAAAAAGGCGCTAGCAACGGTGAAATATTAGGAAGTGCTATTATAACGGATGGTTCATTTCATGAAGATGTACGTATTCCAGCAGGTGGATCGAAACAAATTGCTAGCTATGATACGGTTGAGAATCGACAACATTATATCGATGTAATAGATCCTATTAGTATGAAAGAACGTTTAGATCTGGTTTCAACTCCTAATTTTGAAAAGGTTATTCGGGAGGCGTTAAGAAAAAGTGGATTAACTCCCAAAGATATTAAAGTATTATTACCACTGCATACAAAACGTTCTATGTTAATAGAATTGTTACAAGGATTGGGATTAGTAGAAGAACAAGTTGTATATTTAGATCATTATGGGCATATGTCAGCGCTTGATCCGTGTATCGGTCTTCACATTGCAAATGAACAAGGGAAATTACAGCCTGGAGATATTGCAGTAGCGGTTAGTGCAGGTACTGGGTATACTTGGGCAGCTACTGTGATTAGGTGGTAGTAAGCATGGATTTTATAAAAAAAATTATATGTTGTTTTTTCATTGTTACTGTGAGTCTAGGAATGTTTACTTCTGTAGGAAGTGCCTCAGCTGTAAAATATGTGAAATCATGGGGGAGAAAGGGGAGTGGAGAGGGAGAGTTTTCTCAACCTATGCAATTAGCAATTGATTCAAAAGATAATGTTTATGTTGTTGATCGAATCAATAATAGGATTCAAAAATTTGATAACGATGGTAAATTTCTTACTAAATGGGGTACAAATCATGGGGCAGGAAACTTAGATCCACTAGAAAATTGGAGAGAGGGTCCAGGAGATCTCTTTTTGCCAATAGGAATTGAAATTGATATAAATAATACGGTTTATGTCACAGATACTTCTAATAATCGTGTGAATATTTATAATGAAAATGGAATCTTTTTAGAGTCTTTTGGAAGTTTTAATGGTATGTCAGGGCAGTTTTTCTCACCACAAGGAATAGATGTAGATAGCCAAGGAAATATAATAATTACAGATGGTTTACTCCAAAGAATTCAATTTTTTAAGAAAGCAAATTAATACTGGAGACTCAAAATACTTGTTAGAAAGGATAGAAGTTTAATAGTGTGGGAATGCTTGTATATATAGGAATTAAATATTTATATCAAATTGTAAAGGTATTCAATGGAAATCGGAGAAAATACATTAATATTAACAACCTGGTTTATTTTTGTTTAAAGAAAAAGTCATAATTACAGATGGGGTACTTTGGCGTGTTTGATTCTATCAGAAAGTAAAGTATGGGGGGAATCACGATGTCGATGAAAAAACGTAAATGGCTCAAAATGATGTTGACTGGTTGTGTTTTAGGTTCATTGTTAGTAACGGCAGCTTGTTCAGGAAAGAAGACAAGTACAGAAGATGAAAAAACGATTAAGGTAGGGGTTCTTGCTTCGTTAACAGGTCCATTAGAATCATATGGAAAACAAACGGTAAATGGATTTGAATTAGGGTTAGACTATGCAACTGGTGGAACAGGGAAAGTAGAAGGAAAGAAGATTAAGTTTGTTGTAGAAGATACAGAAACGAAAGCAGATGTAGCAGTTAAAAAAGCTACAAAGTTATTAGAAGAGGAGAAAGTTGACTTTTTAGTCGGATCATCTAGTTCAAGTGATACATTAGCGGTTTTACCACTAGCTGAAGAATATGAAAAAATAATGGTTGTAGAACCAGCTGTTGCTGATAGTATTACCGGGAAGAACTGGAATAAATATATTTTTAGGACTGGTAGAAATTCATCTCAAGATGCAATCGCTGGTGCTGCGGCAATTGCTAAAAAAGATGTGAAAATAGCAACGCTAGCACAAGATAATGCTTACGGTCGTGAGGGGATTGCTGCATTTAAAGCTGGAGCGAAGAAATTAGGTGCAAATATTGTAAACGAGCAATACGCGGATACGAATGCAACTGATTTCACTGCGAATATTCAAAATATTATTAGCTCAAAACCAGATTATCTATTTATCGTTTGGGCAGGTGCGAATTCACCGTGGAAACAGTTGAAAGATATGAATGTGGAAGCGCAAGGCATTAAAATTTCTACTGGTGCACCTGATATACCAGCATTAAAAACGATGGATGCGCTAATAGGGATGCAAGGGTTTTCCGTTTATTATCACTCACTTCCTAAAAATAAGGTGAACGATTGGTTAGTAGAAGAACATAAAAAACGATTTAATGGTGCTGTTCCAGATTTATTTACAGCAGGAGGAATGTCAGCAGCAATTTCTATCGTCGAAGCTGTAAAGAAAACGAAGGGCGATACAGATGTAGATACACTTATTAAGAAAATGGAAGGGATGGAATTTGAGACACCGAAAGGAAAGATGAAATTTAGAGAGAAGGATCATCAAGCATTACAAACTCTATATTCTATAACGCTGAAAAAGCAAGATGGTGTTGATTATCCAGTACCAGTGTTAGAGAGAGAATTAACGATGAAAGAGACAGAACCATCAATTCAGAATAAATAGACTGAATTTTCTGTTGTTTTTGTATAAAGAGGGGATACCCTCTTTATACTTATTTCTTTCATAAACATGGTTTTCAGTGGGAGGGATTTCATGACACATTTGTTAGAGACGAAAAATCTTTGTGTATCTTTTGGGGATCATCATGTTATTAAGGATGTTAATTTAACGGTACAAAAAGGAAAGCTCATTTCAATTATTGGACCGAATGGTGCTGGAAAGACAACACTGTTCAATTTACTAAGTGGGCAAATTTCTCCGACGAAAGGTGAAGTTTATTTTAAAGGGCAGGATATTACAAAATTATCAATTTCAGATCGAACGCGTTTGGGCATTGGTCGTTCTTTTCAGTTGACAAATATTTTTCCAGAGCTAACAGTACTTGAAAATGTACGTCTAAGTGTTCAATCGTTTGTTCAGGATTATTACAGTTTCTTTCCGAATGCAGCCAAGTTAAAGCAGCAAACTGGAGAAGCGAGACGTCTTTTGAAGACAGTACTCCTTCACGAGAAAGGGGACGTATTAGCTAAGGATTTAGCTCACGGAGAAAAAAGAAAGTTAGAGCTTGCTATGTTGTTAGCATTAAAGACAGATGTATTACTACTAGATGAGCCGACAGCAGGTATTTCAGTTGAGGAAGTTCCGGCTATATTACAAGTAATCGAAAATATTAAAAAGAATCCTGAGAGCACAATCGTACTTATCGAACACAAAATGGATATGGTGCTAGGTTTATCAGATCATCTTATCGTTTTATTTCATGGCGAGTTATTGGCTGAAGGATTGCCGGAAGAAATGATGAAAGACGAGCGAGTACAAAGTGCTTATTTAGGGGGATTATATAGTGGCACTACTACAAGTGAATAATATAGAGACGTATTTAGATCAGTTTCATATTTTACAAGGAGTGTCCCTTTCGGTTGAGAAGGGAACGATTACAGTATTGTTTGGAAGAAATGGTGCTGGAAAAACAACAACATTGCGCTCAGTTATGGGATTTCACCGGATAGCAAATGGAGAAGTTTATTATGATAACACAAAAGTAAATGGATTATCTACACATTTAATTTCAAGAAAAGGTATAGGTTATGTACCAGAAAATCAAGGTATTTTTCATGATTTAACAGTAGAAGAGACATTCGCACTTGCTAGGGGAAAAAAGGGGGAAGAATCTGAAGAGAAGATAGAATGGATGCTCGAACTATTTCCAGATTTAAAGCAATTTTGGTATAAAAAAAGTGGACTATTAAGTGGGGGACAAAAGCAAATGTTGGCAATTTCAAGAGCATTTATTAATAGTGATGGACTATTGCTTATTGATGAGCCGAGTAAAGGGCTATCTCCAATAATGATAGAAAAATTAATGGTAGCTATTTTGAAAATGAAGGAAAAAACGACTGTTTTACTTGTTGAACAAAATTTTATGATGGCTAGTCAAATCGGTGATTATTTTCACATTATGGATAATGGGCGTATTGTGCATAACGGTTTCATGGAGGAACTGCGAGAGGATAAGGAAACATGTCATAAATATTTAGGTATTTCTTAACATTGATACGGGGGGATAGAATGTGGATGTGCTAATTAACTTATTTGTAAACGGCGTTTCGACAGGGATGCTTATTTTTTTATTAGCGTCTGGTCTATCACTTATTTTCGGTTTAATGAGCGTACTAAATTTTGCGCATGGTGGTTTGTTTGCATGGGGAGCATTTACAGGCGTTTGGTTATTTAATATGACAGATAGTTATTTATTAGCGCTAATTGGCGCAGTCGCTATGGGTATGTTTCTTGGTTTCATTTTAGAAAGATTTCTTATTAGACCAGTGTATGGAAACCATGTTCGGCAGCTTCTCGTTACACTCGGAGGAATGCTCGTTCTTAGCGAGTGCATCAAAATATTTTGGGGTCCTAATCCAATTGCTGCAAAATTACCGTTATGGCTTCAAGGAAGTTTTACATTTGGAGGAGTTATCTTAATAAAATATCGCCTATTCGTTATTTTAGTTGGGATACTAATTTACATCGCTTTACTATTATTGCTGAAAAAAACAAAGATAGGACTTATGATTCGCGCGGGTGTAATGGATAAAGAGATGGTTCAAGCTCTCGGTATTAACGTAAAAGCGATATTCTCATTTGTCTTTTTATTAGGAGCAGGAATGGCAGCATTAGGTGGTTTCCTACTTGCACCATATTCAGGCGTTATTTTCGCCGAGATGGGCATGCAGTATGCGATTTTAGCTTTTATAGTAGTAATAATTGGAGGGTTAGGTAGTGTACAAGGTTCAGCTCTAGCTTCTTTAATCGTCGGATTAGCCGGTGCTTTTACAGCGTATTTTATACCAGATTTATCTCTTGCAATTAATATGTTAATGTTACTATTTTTCTTAATAGTGAAGCCGACGGGACTCGTTGGTGAAAAGGGGTGACATGGTGAACAGCATATCGGGTCGAATTAAAGTATACTTCGGAGTTTTTATGCTCATTTGTTTAAGTGTATTTCCATTCGTAAATGATTCACGGAGCTTGTTAATTTTGTTCACTCAAATTTTCATCTTTGCTATTTTCGCTATGAGTTTTGATGTTCTCCTTGGATATACGGGTATTGTTTCATTCGGTCATTGTATGTTCTTTGGAATAGGGGCGTATGGTGTGGCACTCTTATTTGATCGGCAAGGGGTGTCTATAGTGAACTTTTTTATAGGAATAGCAGCCGCTATTATTGTATCAGCTATCGTTAGTTATATAATCGGTATGCTTTCATTACGTTTGAAAAGTCATTTTTATGCAATGTTAACGCTCGCTATTTCTCAGCTGTTTTTTGTACTTGCTGAAAAATGGCGTTCGCTGACTCACGGAGGAGATGGATTTACATTTCGTGTACCAGATATATTCCGTGATCGTTTTACGTATTATTACGTAACACTTATATGTTTAATCAGCATCTTCATTTTGTTACGTCTTTTCACAAAGTCTTCTATTGGAAAAGTATTAAATGCAATTTCACAAAATGAACAACGTGTTGAAGCGCTTGGATATAAAGTTCTCCATTATAAAATTATCGCAAGTGTAGTGGCAGGAGTAGTAGCGGCAATTAGCGGTGGTTTATTCGTTATCACATTGCGTTTTGTAAATACGACGGTATTTTCAATTGAAATGACGCTAAACGCATTATTGATGACAATGATCGGGGGAGTAGGAACGTTAATCGGAGCAATCGCTGGAGCTGGGATTATTGAATCACTGAAATACTATTTATCAGAACTAGCGACGGAGTATCCGATTTTTGAAAGATGGACGATTATACTTGGTTTATTATATATTATCGTGCTACTAGTTTTTCCAAAAGGATTAGTTGGAACGATTAAGAAGTTGAAGAATTTTAAAAGGGGTAAGAAGGAGAAGAGTGCAGGGGTGGAGCAGAACGTGTGAAATGTATGAATCATGAGGGAAGTCTTCAAGATGAAAAGGGATGTCCTAGTAGTTGAACATTGTAACTAGGTAACATCCCTTTTTATTTTATTAAGCCGTACGATAGTATATGAAGTTATATTAGCGATTCGAAAAGGGATATCTATTTACCCGTAAAATACGACAAGTGTAGCCTCTTTATTAATTAAATAGTTCACCTGGAATCGCTTTTTCTAAGTCTCGAGTTGTAAAGAAGTTAATAGATAGTTTTTCTATGGGCACACCTTCAATCGGTGCTAATTTATCATTTTTCATCGGTAAAAAAGCTATCCCATTTCCCTCAACAATAAATTCTTCAATAAGCGAATAAGAATCCAACTGTTGAAGTTGATGCTGAGATAGATTGTTTTCTTTTAGAAATTGTATTGTCATATTTCTAAAAGGGCACTTTTTGTCGTTACTAACAAAGAAAAGTTCTTTTGAAAAGTCAATGGTACACTGTTCTTTCGCTTTTAATAAGCCTACAGAAATTGAAGTGGTGAATACTTTTTTAAACGCTGCGTCAGGATAAACCTCATAAGTTATGACCATATCAACTTTTTGTTGCTGTAGTAGTTTTTGTAAATGGCTACTACTTTCTATATATATTTGATAATTCCTGAAATTTTCTTTAATAC